>NZ_JACJFI010000085.1 GCF_014164505.1 Shewanella sp. SG41-4
AAACATCGCAAGGCAGGTGAGTGCAATAAAGCATTTTTTCATGGTATTTCCTTATTTATTATCGTTGTATTAATACTATACCAACTTTCAATACTTAATATTGATCAAGACATAGCAAGCATAGGCTCTGGTGTAAATTACTCGGCATTAATACGTAAGTTTTATGATGTTTTATCAATGAGGTCTTTTTATTGCCTGGGCTGAGTAATATTCCTTGTTCTAACGCTAAACGAGCTACCTGCTTTTCATCTCCACGAATGTACATTGAGATGGGTTTTACAATTTTGTCATCAATAATGTGTTGATTAAAATCTTTTGCTGAGATAATTAAACTGGATTTACCATCACTGTCGAGTTTCAGTTTTGCATCAATATCGGTATCGGTGATCACTACCCATTCTTGTGCTGTGAGCCCTGCTAACATATTCTTCAGCCCTGCACCTGTAGCGATTTCAGTGCTGTTAGCTTGTTGGTACTGACCGGCAATACAGGTTAATAGTCGTTTTAGTTGAGCCCCTGCTCCTTGACTACGAGCTTGGCTTATCCAAGCTGTTAAGTCGTCAGCCATTAGCTTTGAAAAACGTTTTGTTTTTAACGACTCAACCATCCAGTTACATAAAAAATGGCTTTCTTGTGCTGGCGTTCTGACCGCTTTGTGCTGTGATGCCGAAGTGTTTATGGCGTCTATTCCCGCTAGCGCAAGTGTTAATAAGGCTTGGTTGTATGTTTCTGTCGTCATTTCAACTGGGTCAATAAAGTAATGTGATGGTTAGTTTACCGTGTAGTAGCAAATTGCTAAATAGATATTTGTGTTTAGTCGCTTAGCTGAACTGTCGTCTATATTTGAATTCGCCGCATTTTACCTAACGATAAGCTGCGGCTAAAAACTATTGTCGATTATTTTTGAGGTGGGAACTGTACCAAAATAGCAGCAACCGTTTGATTAATGCTTTTGACTTTATCTTCACCACCCTCGTCAAAGTGGTACTGACCATTACCACGCCAAATCAGGCGTTTATCTGTGGGATCGATAATATCAATTTGAATGGTTTGAGTTTTAGCGGTGTCACTGCCTAGCGGGATACCAATACTGGTGCCAAGACTAATACCGCCACCAGACCCCCAAGTTCCAGAGCCTAAGCCAATTGATAATCCTGAATCTTGTTCTTTGTTTTCAGTGACGAAAGCATAGCTAACTAAAAAGTCGGCATTATCAGCTTTAAATACATAACCTTGGTTAAGTAATGTTTGTTTAATATCATCATTAATGCGGTCTGCAGTTAATGGGTCATCCGTTTGTTTTACACTAAGTTGGCTGAATGTTTTCAGTACTGAGAAGTCGTAATTAACATCATAATCTTGTTTAGGTTTTGTTGCACAAGAGGCCAGAAATAGCAGGCCGCACAATAATAAAATCTGCTTGAATAAAATCTGCTTGCGCCACGCGATTGTATGCCAGAGCAATTGACCCGAATGTCTTAATGTACTCATGAAACCTCCTATTAACTCGCAATAATGTACAAAATCCACTTAATTAGTATAACCTTAACCTAACGGTGTTTGATGGTGGCTTTAGCTAATAAAGCGAATGGCTGTTATTAATCCAAGCTGTAAATGACTATATCGTATATTTAGATGTTAAGTACTTAATTCAATATTAGCTGAGGTTAAGCATTCTAATGATGGAACAGTTAAGTTTTTTTGCGGTGCCCAGCCCATGTATCGGCGTTTGTCAGTCTGACAGTCGTGGATATTGTATGGGCTGTCTTAGAAGCCGTGATGAACGTTTTAACTGGATGAGTTACAGCGAGCTGCAAAAGCAAGACGTTATCCGTCTGTGCTCTCAACGTAAACGACGTCGTCAATATGCTATTCATAAAGCGAAACAATTGGAGTTACAAACTCAGCAAACGTCGCAGGCACTTCCGTTAGATTTTGAAGCAAAGACAACGCTAGAAAATGAAGATGTTGATTTAACCGACTTTAGTTTAGATTAATACTTTCTATCACGCTTTCATTGCCTGCCAAAATAGTCTGAAGCTTGCGTTTCTGTATATTTCGTCATTACCTAAATGAGGATTGTCGGTAAAAAAACGAATCGCAGCTAAGTACTGACCATGGCAGTTTTCGAGCAATAATTCGTTGGGAAAGTCAGCTATTATCTGCTGCTGTTTACCTTGATTAATCAATTCGACCACAAATCCAAGAATGCTGTTCATTGCTTGTTTTCTGACGTCAGCATCAATGTCTGCTGACATCGAGTATTGTAGAAAAAAAAGTTGCTTTAAGGGTTGTGCAATGGCCCAGTCGATGGCTTTTTGCCATAACGTATTGGCATCTCGTTCGATATCGCCACTAAAATCGGTGCTGCTCACCATGTTGGTAGCAAACTCTTGTTTAATCGATAAAAAAAGCTGATTCATGATGTCTTTTTTTGTCGGGAAATGATGAAACAACGTGCCCGTTGCCACGCCAGCCGCTTTGGCTATCGATGCAGTCGATGTTGCATTGAAGCCTTTGTTAACAAACAACTGTAAAGCCGAGTTTAAGATGGCTTGTTTTTTATCTGTGGTCACAATCGATGTACCGCTCATTGAGTCAACATACCTTTTTTTATCTATGATCTATTAATCTTTGGTCCATTTATCTATTTATCTATTTATCTATGGATCAATTAGGTTATGGATAATTTATCTAGTTTGTTTTATGACAAATTCTGCTCTGCAAGTATCACTTTAATAAGTGATACTTGCAGTCGCGTCAATTTGGGGAGGGTTGGGGAGGGTTAACGTAAGAAAAATTTCATCAATAATTTTTGGATCACGCCGCCATAAGGAGGGTGAACAAAGATGCCGGTATTAATTTTTCCACTGTTCAATATGGTTTTAGCATGACTAAAGGTTAAAAAGCCTTCTTTGCCGTGATAGTGCCCCATGCCAGATGGACCAATACCGCCAAAGGGGGCGTCATCCGCAGCCACATGGAATACAGTGTCATTAATACAAACGCCACCAGAATGGGTTTGCTGCAATACTTTTTGCTGCGTTTGTTGTTCAAAGCTCATGATATACAAGGCTAATGGACGGTCATTTCGATTGATATAACCTATTGCTTCATCGACTGACTGATAGCTAATAATGGGCAATAATGGCCCAAAAATCTCATCCTGCATTATAAGCATGTCGTCGGTGGTATTTGTCACAAGTTGAGTGGCTATTTTTCGCTGAGTTGTCGATATTGGGCCATCAATCGCGGAGGTGATTGTTGCGCCTTTGGTTTTAGCATCTTCTAGCACCGCAAGCAGGCGTTGGTATTGGCGATCATTAATGATATTGCCGTAGTCTTGGTTGGTGTCGAAATTAGGGTACATTTTATTAAAGCGACGTTGATAAGCAGCAATAAACGCATCAACTTTTTCCGCAGGACACAACACATAGTCAGGCGCGACACAAATTTGGCCAGCATTTAAACATTTGCCAAAAATAAGTCGTTCTACAGCGGTGTCGATAGGCATGTCTGGAGCGATGATGGCTGGAGATTTACCACCTAATTCTAATGTTACTGGGGTAAGGTTGTCGGCTGCTGCACGCATAACATGGCGGCCAACAACGGTTGAACCAGTAAATAGAATATGGTCAAAGGTTAATGCTGAAAATGCTGCCGCTACATCAGCTTCACCTTCGAATAACTCAACTTCAGTTGAATCAAAAATCGTTGCTAGCATCTTGCGCAATACCGCATTAGTTGCCGGAGTGAATTCCGACATTTTCAGCATTGCGCCATTACCGGCAGCAATGGCGGTGGTCAGCGGACCCATAGATAACATTACCGGGAAGTTCCACGGCACAATAATACCGATTACGCCTAAGGGCTGATATTGTACCGACACTTTGGAAGGGGATAGTAATAAACCAGCATGTCTGCGACTGGGTTTCATCCATGACTTAAGATGCTTGATGGTGTAATTGATGTTATTTACGCAAGGCATAATATCCGAAATGATAGTGTCGTTTGGCGATCGATGACCGTAATCATTAATTAATGCGTCGATAATGGGTTGCTGGTAATCAAGTAAAGCTTGTTTTAGCTTGGTTAATTTATCTACCCGTGATTGGTAATCTGGTGCCGGATTAGACTGAAAACGCGCTCGTTGATCAGTAAGTAACTGTCGTAATTGAGTTTGATTATTATCAACGGCCATATTCATATTCGATCTCCTGCAAAATAACGATGTTGATTTGATAAGCTTTACAGTAAAAGAGCTCTCAAACCGACTGATTAGTCGGTCTGATGTTATGCCTGTTTATGATCTAAAGCAAGTTTTCGCCTTTGATTTGATTTTGATCACAAAGCAACCATTTAATCCTGTCTATACTTAATATGTTGAGATGGAGCCGAGTGTGTTTTAGTGAGGCGTGTAATGTCATTGCAAAGCACTCTTTGCAATGTAGAGGAGAATAATATGCGAACACGTAATATTTTATGGCCAACAGACTTTTCTGATACCGCGTCACATGCTTTACGCTATGCCATTGAAATGGCGAATTTATATCAAGTAGGCATTCGTATTTTACACGTTGTAGATCAACCTTTTGGTGATGAGAATTACATGATTCTTGCGATAACGCCCGAAGAGTTGGCTAAAAGTATGGAAGACGCTGCTGCGAGTAAAATGCATGAGTTATTAGCTCAGTTGAATACTAATTTAAAGATTGAAACGCTTATTCGCCGTGGTGATGCCATTGATGAAATTTTGGCAGAGGCCAATAACGGTGAAATTGGTATGGTGGTTATTGCCAGCCATGGTAGAACCGGACTGTCTCATTTTTTGCATGATAACGTTGCCGAGGCGATTGCCAATAAAGCCGACTGTCCTGTGCTAGTGGTCAAATAAAATCGACGCTTATCGTTTATGCAGTAATGCTTTTCGACAGCTTAAAAGCGAGAACCGGGTTGAGTTAAAAATTCGAGTTCTGTAGTCGTAGACTCGCGACCTAACAGGGCGTTGCGGTGTGGATAACGATTAAATTGAGCAATAATCGCTTGGTGCTGTCGCTGGCTTGGTAAATTGTCGGGTGCATATTGTTCAAATAAAGGTAAAGCTTGCTGGTGGATCTCCATCGATTCACTATGCATGTAAGGCATGATTAAGAATGCAGCTTGTTGCGCGGTTAATTCAGCTAAACAGCCAAGTGCAACGGCTTGTTGAGCAAGCTCTAACGCGATATTGTCAGCGGAAAATGCGGCTGGAGTATCGCGATAAATGTTTCGCGAAAATTGGTCTAATACGATTATTTCGGCCAATCGACCTTGGGCATCTTTACGCCAATGTTGTAACTCACCTTTGATAGCTGCCTTTAAAGTGGCGCCATATTGGTTGTTTATCTGTAAATCTAACTCGGTATCTTTTATCCACCATTGTTTTGGGGATATTTGAACAAACCAAAAATCGATAATATCCTCGGCTGCGACATTTGTTGCTCGTATTTCATTCATTATGCTAAATCCAATTATGATTATTATGGACCGTGGCATTGAGCGACAGCGCCACAATTTGCTGTGCAACCGATGCAGGAATATACGGGAACACCACACTGCCACTGGCCAATCCTATTTCAACATAGGCTAGCTGAGCATGTTTTTGACTTTGAGTTTGGGTAATTTTAACGTGTTGGACTTTGTCAAATGCGACCCG
This sequence comes from Shewanella sp. SG41-4, assembly GCF_014164505.1. Lineage (GTDB taxonomy): Bacteria > Pseudomonadota > Gammaproteobacteria > Enterobacterales > Shewanellaceae > Shewanella. The sequence continues at coordinate 5,696 of NZ_JACJFI010000085.1, forward strand.
CTTCCATTGTTGACCTAAAAAGCCGCTGTGTTGCCAAATAACCTTATCTGCTAATACATATCCCCATTGCTTATAACGAATGTAAATCGCGAACATCATCATTGTGGTAGTAAACCAAGTGAGCTCAAAAAATTCAAGGCTATGATGGCCGTAGTAACCGACAATGGTGAGTATGATGGCTGGAAACAGCGGTATAACGATTCGCTTTGTCAGCCAATTAATATGGATAGGGTTATAACTACTAGGTAATGCACTTGCGCCACCACTAATAAGAGGAATGCTAGCCAAGAGTAATTCTATTTCAGTAGACTTTACACTAGGAACTAACATGTGCTGTTTGGTTTTTTGTTCAACCTCATGCCCTTTAACTTGCTTAAAGTATACGGTCCAACGGCTAAATAAGCGCGCAATAGCGGGTTGTTGAACATGGATTAGTTGAATACGTTTTATGGCCAATGCATCTTGTTGGTGTGAAATGACTCCGCCACTTCGCTGTATGGTTTCATCATGTTTATCGAGCTGATATGGATGATATTTTAAAATAGCTGCCACAATTGAAATTAACGAAAACAAGCTGTAAATCGCAAATAACCCCACGATGACCATGATGGTTTGCAAACCAATGTTTTGATGGGTTTGCTGCTGCACCCATAACCAAAACTGCTGCGCGAGCGGTGAGTCGAATATTTTATCCCAATCTATTTGGCCAGCTATAGGGCCAGCGATAACAGCAAACCAGATAAAATTGTTTTGATAAAAACCAAATAAGACTAAATCAGCTAAACTTTTACGCACAATTGGCTGTGTGTTATCGATATTATGTTGATTGTTTGCCTGTGAAATTGTGTCTGTTGGTGTTACTGCAGCATGGCTTAAATTTAACAGTAAACGTTTTAAGGTTTGTGCTTGTAATGTGTCTAATGCAGCTAAATGTGCTTCGTCTTTTTTAGACCCAGCGGTTTCAATGACCAGAGTGCCGAGTGACAATGGTTTGAAGTAAAACGGCTGTTCATAACGAATATTTTGTATTCTGCTTAGCGGAATTTCATCTTTTTTGGTAAAAAATAAGCCGCGTTTGACTTCAAGTTGATGGTTATGAAGACGAAATCGAAATTTACGCCATTCTATTATTGCGAAAAGTGTCACCAGTATTAATAAAACACTCGACGCCAATATGCCCCATTGCATATCAAAACCTTGCTGCCATCCTGTATAGGCAATTGGCACGATAGCAAAACCATTACTGAGGATGTTTTTCAAGGTACTGAAAATGTTACTTACAATGGACCACGCCGACAGTGCTTGCCATTGTTGTAAACCACTTGTTGGATTGTCGTTATTCAGATTCGCATCAACGGTTTTGCTTTCTATCGTCTCATCAATGGTTTTTGTCGCATCGACAATATTTGCATCGAATGCGCTATTGGTTGTAACTCCATCGGTATCATGAGGCTGGCTATTGTCTGATGATGTCGATGACTTATCCATTATGATTACCTTGCTGAGAAGGTTGAATGGATAACGGATCAGTTTGAGCATCTGCTGGTGTTGGAACAATAATTTCGGGTTCGGTAGTGAGTAATTGATGCGTTGCTGCTGCTTGGCTCAATAAATGTTGGCGTAAATGCTCAGCTAACTCGGCATTAAGACCTGGTAGATCTATTTCAGCTAAACCGCTGCCGGCACTGAAAAATTTTAAAGTCACTAAGTTGTATTTTCGCTCGAGAGGCCCTTGAGACAAATTAACATGTTGCAGCCGAGTATAAGGCAGTGCAGTTGTTGATACCCAAAATAACCCTTCACGAAACACCATTTCATGTGTAAACAAGCCATAAGCAATTTTATGTGCTTTAAGGTGGATAAGTTGAATCAGCACAACCGCTAATACTATTGCTGAAACCAAGCCTACAGCAGCTATAGTCAATGGCAGTGGTTTAGCTATTAATAGAAATGCGCTTAAAACCGTTATGATTATCACCGCCACGACACTGCTAATGATCAATAATAACTTAGGGTAATTAGGATCAATACTGCTCAGTGGCAAGTCGGAAAGTTGAATATACTCATCTTGGGATAATCGAGGACCGTGGTCGTAAGCGTGGGCGAATGTTTCACTTGAAGGAGACATCGCAGAGATAGTAGTCGCCGCTGAAGGATTATTTGATTGCGGCTGTATTATTGAGCTCTTTGACTGCGGCGGTGTATCCATGTCTATTGGTTTTCCATGTTTAATCAGATCTATTGCTAAAAACTATAACCAGATTGTCTCTACTTAGGTAGTGTTAATCGTAATGGGTTATTGATAAATCAATCAATTATCCTTTTATCCATGATTAATTCAGTCGCAATGCCGCGATTAATTCAGCCACAATGGGCTGACACTAGCAATAGTGCTTGCGTGATTGACTACAGATGCAGTAATTTCTACTGAGTGATGTAGAGGTAATAGGGTGTGTGAAGGATGTTTTCGAATAATTACGTGATCAATAAATCGCAAAAAGCATTTCTACGAAAATTGTATTTAGCGCACTTGCTGGATGAAGAGCAGCACAACTTATTAAGCTTACATAAACTGACTCTTATGCCTAGAAGGACATTGCAAGATGCAATAGCTGCATTTGCTGATATTGGCATTGAAGTGGATTTTGTGCAGCAAGGTCAGCGTCATAACGAAGGTTATTATCGCATTTCAACTTGGGGCCCAATCAGTAGTGCTTGGGTGAGTAGCCATTTTGAGCAGATTAAACAACACATTGAAACAGCTGGCGAATCAGAATCGATCAGTTAGGCCATATATTGCAATAATGGGTTGTTAAAAGGGTTATTCATGGCGATACAGATACTATTATTTAATGCTCAAGGTCAGTTATTATCACAAGGTGATGAGACTCTTATGAGTCAGTATGATCCCCAACAGCAGTTAATATGGGTCGATATTTCAGGCCAGCATAGCCAAGCGTTTTTCAAACAATACCCCTTATTTGGCATTGATCACCTAGACTTTGAAGAAGCACAGCGAGAACGTCACCCACCGCAATTTGAAGAATATGATTCACATTCGTATTTGTTAACCCACGAGCTTATGGCTAGAGATGAGTATCTTTTGCTCGAACGCAGCCAATTACTACTGCATGTGAACGACGGTTTTTTAGTCACCCAACACCTGAAACCGTCTATCAGTGTCAACAAAGTGATCCAACGGATTAGCGCACAAGGTTGCCTCGAAAGTACGGACATGAGTCGAGTCAGTTTTGAGTTGATGCGCCAAATTGTGATTGATTATCTGGCGGTGATGTTGGCATTAGAAGAACGTTTAGGTGAAATAGAAGATGAAATCTTTGATGTATCTACTGATGATTTATTAGCAGAGCTAATCGCTTATAGCAGTAAGCTACAAAAAGCCAAACGTTCGTTTAGTTACCATGAAGAAATCTTGCAGCAACTGCTTGGTGATAACACTCATTTGCATATTAAGATGGACTATGAGCAATTGAGCTATTTATATAATCAGTTTGAACGCCTATCGAGTCGTGCCAGTCTTTATCAAGGTTTAGTGGACAGTTTAATCAATGGTTATATTTCGGTGAGTGCTCATAAAACTAACCGCGTGATGATGACATTAACAATGGTCACCGCGATTTTTTTACCATTAACATTAGTCGCCGGCATTTACGGAATGAACTTTGACAATATGCCTGAATTAAAATGGCATTTTGGTTATTTTTCGGTATTAATCCTAATGGCAGTCATTGTGGTTTCAGGTTTATGGATTGCTAGAATCAAACGTTGGTATTAATTAAGGTAAACGAGATAAAAGGGTGATCGGGTGACAGGATTTCAACATGGATTAGATTTTGGTGAGCCACAAAGCGGCTTCACTCAAGATACCGTTGTTGCGCCAACAGCGATTAACCAAAACCGTCCACCAGTTACTTGGATTAAAGGTTTTTTGTCACCCAAGCAGCAACAGTTGTTAATGATGGAAGTAGAGCAATACCCATTAGATCGCGTGGCGATTGAAGTCTATGGTAAGCAGCATTTTATTCCTCGCACCCAAGCTTGGTTTGGCGATCTGGGTTGCGATTATCACTATTCCAAATTACACATCACCGCACTGGCTTGGCCAAAAGTGTTAAGTCGATTACGTGCAAAATTGCTTAATGACCATCAAATAGACAGTAATTCAGTGTTAGTTAATCGCTATGCCGATGGCCGTGACTGTATGGGCTGGCACAGTGATGATGAACCTGAAATCGTCACGGGTTCGGCGATTGCGTCTATCACGTTAGGCGCTTGTAGAGATTTTGTTGTGCGCCATAAACCGACGCAAACTAAAGTTAATTTTGCCCTAGAGTCAGGCGATTTACTCATTATGCATCCTGGTATGCAACAACAATGGCAACATGCTTTACCTAAGCGTCTTAAGGTAACTGAACCGCGTATTAATTTCACTTTTCGGCACATTATCCCTCATTATTATGGTTAACAAATCTCGTTAATGGCCATAGCTAAAAGCTAAAAGCCTAGAGGCTAGGACGCTGCGCGGCTAGATGCTATAAAATCTTAGCAGCGAAGCGCTCTATCCGCGTAGCGAACTAGCAGCGAAGCGACTCTAGGACCTCGAAGACCGAAGGTCGAGCTAGTTTGGGGATATCGCTAAAATGGATCATTATTGAACCGTTACCCGCTATGTATACGTACTCATTAGCATTAGTACAAGTTGTGGTAATGAATAGATGAATAATGCTGGTGGCCAAACTTTCGAAGAAACGAATTTACAATCGACATCACAATCTACTGTCAATGCACTTTATTGGTTAGGTGATGATCTGCGGGTAGCAGATAATGCCATCTTTGCAGATATAGCCCTGCATGCACAACAGTTGATGGTGGTGTACTGCATCGACCCAAACTGGTTTCGCCAAGCTCAATATCAGGCTGAGTATGTCGGTAAGTACCGACTGCGGTTTTTATTAGAATCATTGCGGGCTTTAGATGAAACGCTTAATCAATATGTTCAACAAGTGCATATTGTTTATGCTTCAGCGCAAAAATCGTTACCCTATATAATTCAAGCTCATAATATTTCGAGGGTATACCGTAGTAACCATAGTGGTGCTGATGAGCAAACGGCTTGGCAAGTCATTCAGCAGCAGTGCCCCAATGTTGAATATTCGACTATTACCACTCAAACTCTGTTTGATCTGCAGCAACTGCCTTTTGAATTAGCCGATCTGGCTCCGACATTTAGTCAGTTCCGTAAAAAGGTCGACAACGTTAATATCAGCCCTGCCATTGATACAGTATCTTGGCTCCCGTCTATGGTCGCACTTAAGCCACAAGACAAACAACTTCAGTCTTGGCTGGCTTATCCTAGCTGGTTGCCACAAACTCAAACGATGAGTAACGTCTTTTGCGGTGGTGAAGCACAAGGGAAGTTGCAACTAGACAGTTACTTTTCGTCAAATTTAGCCCATAACTATAAAGCCGTACGAAACGAACTTGATGGCTGGGAATGTTCAACAAAGTTTTCGCCTTGGTTAGCCAATGGTTGTCTATCGGTAAGACAAGTCGTCGCAGCATTAAAGCAATTTGAGTTACAACAAGGTGCTAACGAATCTACCGAGTGTATTTTGTATGAGCTGCTTTGGCGTGAGTATTTCCATTTTTACGCGCATAAATTCAATACGCTGGTGTTTAGATTTTCAGGCATTAATGGACGTAAACCATTAACCAGTTTTTACGCCCAACGCATTCGAGCTTGGAAAACCGCCACTACACCTTATCCGTTTGTGAATGCATTGATGAAGCAGTTAAATGACACTGGCTATATGTCAAACCGCGGCAGGCAAATTGTAGCAAGTTGCTTGGTCAATGAACTGCAATGTGATTGGCGTTATGGGGCGGCGTATTTTCAACAGCAATTAATTGATTATGATTCAGCTGTGAATTGGGGTAATTGGCAGTATCTAGCCGGTGTTGGTGCCGATCCACGCGGTTCGAGACGTTTTAATCTGCAAAAACAGCAACAGACATACGACCCACAAGGATTATTTATTAATGCATGGTTGGGACGTGAGGCATTACAGCAACATAATGAGAGTCATGCGTCATATTGTATCGATAGTGTTGATATAACCGATTGGCCAAGGAGTTAATTTCAGATCGACTTGAGAAAGTTGTGCTCAAACGTTAACTTTTACCCTGCTTGTTTGACCTTTATTAGGCAAACCAGTACCCTTTGATTTCATCGATATGGATTAATAAGAGTATCACTATGTCTGTCGAACAAATCATTACCGATAAATTGAATCACGCTTTTGCGCCTTTGCACCTTGAAGTGATTAATGAGAGTAATCGTCATCATGTGCCGCCTAACTCAGAAACTCATTTTAAAGTGGTTGTAGTTAGCGATCAATTTAGCGAACAGCGCTTACTTGCCCGTCACCGTTTGGTCAATCAAGCCCTAGCAGATGAATTAGCCAGTGGCGTACATGCACTATCCATAAATGCTTATAGCCAGCCAGAATGGCAAGCATTGGATGAAGTGCCTAGGACCCCTAATTGTAAAGGGTAAGAGTAAGTGTTAATTGCTATTAACTCTCTGACTGTCTTATATAAAAACCTCACCTAACCCGTGAGGTTTTTTATTTTGTATTGTAATGACGTGGTGTTTGTCACTGGTTGTGATTATGTTACAGTCATGTGATAGACGTGTGGGATTGATATAGGATGTTTACATGAGTAAGGTGATACAAACCTGCTGGTTAATGGGGTTAACGCTATTGTTAGGCTGTCAACAAGAAGCGCCTTCAAAGGTAAGTCCTCTTCTTCAAAAAGATTTAATTCCTCATCAAGTTATTGAATGGCGTTTAGCCACGTCATGGCCAAAAAATTTATCAGGTTTAGGCATGGCACCTGAACGTTTTGCCAAATTAGTCGAACAAATGTCTAACGGTCGTTTGGTTATTACCGTTTATGGTGCTGGTGAATTAATGCCTGCATTGTCAGTATTTGATGGTGTGAGTAATGGCACTGTAGAAATGGCCCATAGCGCGTCATATTATTGGAAAGGTAAGGCGCCTGCCGCTCAGTTTTTCTCATCAATACCATTTGGATTAAATGCACAGCAAATGAATGCGTGGCTTCATTATGGCGGTGGAATGGAATTATGGGAGGAAGTTTATCAGCCTTTTGGTGTATTGCCGCTTGCCGGTGGAAATACCGGCATGCAAATGGGCGGCTGGTTTAATAAAATCATTGCCACCCCTGAAGACTTTAAAGGCCTCAAAATGCGCTTGCCTGGTATCGGAGGTAAGGTGCTCAAAAAGCTTGGCGGAGTTCCCGTTGATGCACTCGCTGGCAGAGAATTATATGGCGCGCTGCAAACAGGTGCTATTGACGCAGCTGAGTGGGTTGGACCTTATAATGATCTGCCACTTGGGTTGGATCAAGTGGCTAAATATTACTATTACCCTGGTTGGCACGAACCGGGTTCTACGATGGAGTTTTTGATCAACAAACAGGCCTTTTCTACTCTTCCTAATGATTTAAAAATGATTGTTAAAGTAGCAGCCAGAGCCATCAATCAGGATATGTTAGATGATTATACTCAAGGCCATATAGCTGCGATGGATGTATTGCTTAACGAGCATAATGTGCAAGTGAAACCTTTTCCCAATACAGTCATCCGCGCATTAAAATACGCAAGAGATGATGTTCTTAACATCGAAGCGGCTAAAGACCCGTTATTTAATAAAGTACTGGAGTCTTATATGGCTAACGAGAAGTCAGTAAAGCGTTATTTTAGTTACACAGAAGATGCGTTGAGTCGCATTGAGTTAGATGATAAACATCAACAGTAAACTCTAACTGTGACCATACTTAAATAGTGATATTATCGTGTTATTAGTCCTTATATTGTCAGATTATTATTTACTTTGGAGAAAGCAATGCCTTTATTAGACAGTTTTACCGTAGATCATACACGTATGAATGCTCCAGCGGTTCGCGTTGCCAAGCACATGAGCACCCCAAGCGGCGATGCTATCACTGTATTTGATTTGCGTTTTTGTGCACCCAATAAAGATATCCTTAGCGAACGTGGTATCCATACACTTGAGCATTTGTTTGCTGGTTTTATGCGTGAACATTTAAACGGTGATGGCATAGAGATTATTGATATTTCGCCAATGGGATGCCGTACCGGTTTTTACATGAGCTTAATTGGTCAACCTACAGAAAGTAAAGTTGCCGATGCCTGGCTAGCGGCAATGGTTGACGTAACCAATGTGATTGATCAGAAAGATATTCCTGAGTTAAATGAATACCAATGTGGTACTTATGAAATGCATTCATTAGAACAAGCGCAAGACATTGCTCGGATGATCATTGCTGCGGGTGTGAGTGTTAATCAAAATGATGACTTAAAATTAAGTGATGAAATTTTAGGCAATCTTTAATCAATAGAGTTTCAAGCTCTATAGGTTAAAATGGCTAAAGCTGATTTTATGCCAATTAAATAACTTAATGTCGATTAAAGGTTAACAGTACGCTATTTTTATGTGACTGGAACCGTTATTGTACTAGTCACTTTTAACTAAGTGACTAGTCATTTTAAGCGATTTTTTGCGTGAACAGACACATATACGGAGATTAATATGTCTAACCACCCATTTAGCCTGTCAGTGATAGCAGCTGCAGTGCTTTATGTTTGCCATTCAACCAATGCCGTTGCTGAAACAGTGACCGAGTCTATTGATAACCTTAATAATCAACTCGATTTGCAACAGTCATCAATAAGCCAGTTTCATTATCGCCAAAGCAATATTGCGCTAGGGTTGACGGGCGCCACAGTATTACCTACCGCACCACATCAAGATGTGACCATCACAAATGCTGGAGCCACTGACGGTGTAGCTATTTTTCAAGATGGCGTTTTCTTTTCTCCAGCACCGTATTCTGGACAGAATTTAGTGTTGCAACCCAATTTATTGCACCAGAATAAAGTGTCTTTTTCCAGTATGACCAGTGTGACTGAAAGTTCAGAAGCTGCTTTTGGTAAGCTCGACTATCAGTCTGTACAAATTAGTCCCAAAAAATACGCAACAGATGTCAACTTTGAAGGCAGTGATAATAATGCCATCAATGGCGGGGCTGTACTGAGTGGTACTTCAAAGCAAAATGGCATGTTATTGGCCGTTGATTATCAATCGGCATCTGACGTTGTTGGTTATCGTGTCGCCCGTGAAGCAGATAGTACACAGAAAGATATTCTGTTCAAAATTGCTGCCGATAGTTTACCAGGCGCGCGTAATAAACAAACGACCGAATTTAGTTATCAGTACTCATCGCAAGAAGCTGATCGCGGCACGTTGGGGTTAACCAGTGTCGATTTTTCGGTAAATCCGGCTCAATTATATTCAGCAGCCAGTGCCGATAATACAGAAGGTGAGCGTCAACGCTACGTGTTAGCACATAAGCTATTGATGTCGTCCACTTCGACGATGGCTACCGATTTTTATTATCAAACCTATTCACAACAATCTCAAGCAATGCAGTTTGTTGATGGTGAACAGATTAATAGTGCGTTGTTGTCTCGTATCGCTATGTTTGAAGCAACACCTAACGCCGATGGCATGAACTTAGAATCGTTAATACAAAATAACGATTTTGCTGGTTTCGGTGTGCAAACAAAAGGTGTCAGCATGTATGGTCAGCATCAGGTGACTTATAGTGCGCGCTACCATACAGATAAAGCTGAAATGCGTTTAGGTCAACGTGAGTGGTCGTGGAACAATGACTTATCTCTGACGCCGACTACTGATGATGAATATGCGCTGACCTATACTGACGATGCTTCGGCATTTTCATCAGCGGTAGACACTAAATTAAATTATGGTCAGTGGTCTATCAATCTCGGTTTAGGTTATGAGCATGTTAGTGTTTCTCGTGAGCTTGGTGATGTAAATACTAGCCTCAATGCTGCTGATTTCTCTGATGATGGCTGGTTACCTTCTATTGAAGTC
>NZ_JACJFI010000086.1 GCF_014164505.1 Shewanella sp. SG41-4
AGAATGATTTCAGTGCATTGACGCCACCAGAAGCTTCTGCTGGGAAAAACTTGAAGTGAGTGTATCCCAACTCCATACCCACCATGATCTCTGAAATACTTGCCACACCAGGAATCAATGGCACGGTACCTTTCTTGGCTGCTTTTAATAGATCAACAGTTGCACCTGGGGTAATAATAAACTGCGAACCCGCATCAATAGCTTGTTGTAACTGGGTTTCGTTTAAAATAGTCCCTGCACCTACCAACGCTTCAGGCACTTCTTTAGCAATTTTAGCAATCGCTTCTAAAGCACAAGGAGTACGTAAAGTAACTTCTAAAACACTAATTCCGCCAGCCACTAAGGCTTTTGCTAAAGGCACAGCATGCTCAATTTTATTAATGACCATGACCGGAACTACCGGGCTGCGTTTAAACACGTCATGCGGTTGAAGCAACCAGTTATTAGGCTCAATCATATTACCGACTTCCTTTTATTTTTAATATAATTCATCAATAGCGTTAGTACTGCGAGCACCTGTTTCAGGGCTGCTTAAACTATTACGAAGCGCGCCAAACAATTCACGGCCCATGCCATAACTTGAATGATGTAAATCCACTTTACCTGCTGTTCGGCTTGCAAGTGTTTTCTCGTCAACAAACAGGGTTAACTCGCCCGTTGTCGCATCAACACGAATGACATCGCCGTTTTCAACTTTGGCTATCAGACCACCATCAAGTGCTTCTGGGGTTAAATGAATTGCGGCAGGAACCTTACCAGAGGCTCCAGACATACGGCCATCGGTGACCAGCGCAACTTTAAAACCTTTATCTTGTAAGGTACCTAAATAGGGTGTGAGCTTATGAAGCTCAGGCATACCGTTAGCTTTAGGACCTTGACCTCTAACAACCACCACACAATCTCTGTCAAGCTCACCAGCCTGAAATAGTGCATCGAGTTTATTTTGATCATCAATCACAATCGCAGGACCTTCAATCACACGATTAGCATCAGGTACAGCAGACACTTTAATCACCGCACGTCCTAAATTACCTTTCAATAATTTCAAGCCGCCATTGCTTTGGAACGGCGTCGCGAGGTGGGTTAATACTTCTTTATCTAAGCTTTCTGTTACACCGTCAACCCATTTAAGTTCGCCATCAAGTAAACGCGGTTCTTGGGTATAACGACGTAATCCATAGCCGGCAACGGTATTAACATCTTCATGCAATAAACCACCATCAAGTAACTCTTTAATCAATAATGCCATGCCGCCTGCTGCGTGGAAGTGATTAATATCAGCATGTCCATTTGGATATACGCGAGCTAACAATGGTACTGAATCTGATAAATCAGAAAAGTCGTCCCAATTAACAATAATGCCTGCAGCACGAGCTGTAGCGACTATATGCATAGTTAGGTTGGTAGAACCGCCAGTGGCAAGAATACCCACAATGCCGTTAACGACTGACTTTTCAGATACCACTTCACCAATAGGTGTATATTGAGTGCCCATAGACGTTAAACGACAAACTTGTTTAGCGGCCATTTTGCTTAATTCATCACGTAACGGATCGTCAGGATTAACAAACGATGAACCTGGTAATTGTAAGCCCATGATTTCAAGCATTAACTGGTTAGAGTTAGCAGTACCATAGAAAGTACAAGTGCCGGCACTATGATACGACTTAGCTTCAGCTTCAAGCAGTGCAGCTCGGTCAACTTGCCCTTGAGCAAATAACTGACGAACACGCGCTTTTTCTTTATTCGGAATACCTGATTTCATTGGCCCTGCAGGCACAAATAGCATCGGTAAATGACCAAAACTTAGCGCGCCAATTAATAAACCCGGCACGATTTTGTCACAAATACCCAGCAGCAAGGCACCATCGAACATATTGTGCGATAAGCCTATCGCAGTAGACATTGCAATGACTTCTCGGCTCAGTAAACTTAGCTCCATACCTGGCTGACCTTGGGTCACACCATCACACATAGCAGGAACACCAGCGGCAACCTGCGCAACACTGCCCACATCCATGCACGCTTGTTTAAGCATATTCGGATAGGTTTCATATGGTTGATGCGCTGACAACATGTCGTTAAATGCGGTTACGATACCAATATTTGCTTTGGTTAATTGACGTAAAGAGTCTTTGTCGGCTGGCTGACAGGCTGCGAATCCATGAGCTAAATTGCCACAACTCAGGGCGCTACGATGAACACCTTTTGCTTTGGCATCGATTAACGCCGTTAAATACGTTGAACGAGACTGTTTGCTGCGTGCAATAATTCTATCGGTGACGGCTTGTACTACTGAGTGCATGGTAAAACTCCTTACGCGCTATAGAACACATCAACGGGCGTTTTACGCTGCGCTAATACGGCTCTAATGGGCATTTGGGTAACATCATCATTCTCAAGAGCTTGATGATATACAGTTAATTTTGATTCTCCGACCAGATGCAAATAAATCTGACGACTATTTAAAATGGCATCTTTAGACAAAGTGATACGTGCATGTGGAGCCGTAGTCGGATTGACCGCAACACACAAAGCCTTAGTGGTTAATGCATTATCAAGTTCTGCGCTGCAAGGGAACCACGAACAAGTATGTCCATCTGTACCCATTCCCAATATCACCACATCAAAAGGACGTGGGAAATTAGCCAATGATTCGCTGGTCATATCGCAACCGGCTTCAGGGGTTGCGAACATATTTTTTAAACCACGAAATTTTCCACTGGCAGCGCGGTTTTGCAATAAATGCTTGCGAACCAATCTTTCGTTTGAATCTTTTTCATCAGCACCAACCCAACGTTCGTCTGCCAAAGTGATATATACATCACTCCAGTCGACGAGCTTATGACTTAATAGCTCAAATAATTTCAACGGTGTTGAACCGCCCGACACCACCAAACTGGCTTTGCCACGCGTGTCGACAGCATCCTGTAATTGCTTCGCAATTTTGTCGGCTAATTTAGCTTCTAAATCAGCTGGTGTGTCGAACGATTTAAATACAGTATCTTTGATCATGTAAGCTCCCTACTCGTCCCAAGAACGGCCATCTTTGGTTATCAATGCAACCGATGCCACAGGTCCCCATGTACCACAAGGATAAGGCTTAGGTCTTTCGCCACTTTGTTCCCAAGACTGAATGATGCCATCGACCCATTTCCACGCTTGTTCAACTTCATCACGACGCACAAACAGCGCTTGATTACCGAGCATGGCTTCTAATAACAAACGTTCATATGCATCTGCAATACGCTCGTTTTTAAAAGTGTCACTGAAACTTAAGTCAAGCTTGGTCGTTTGTAGACGTTGCTTTTGCTCAAGACCAGGAACTTTGTTCATCATCTGAATTTCAACCCCTTCATGAGGTTGCAAGCGGATGGTCAATTTGTTTGGTGGCAGATTACGCAAGCTTGCACGGTACAAGTTATGCGGTGGGTTTTTAAAATACACCACAATTTCGCTGCTCTTGAACGGCATACGCTTACCACTACGTAAATAGAATGGCACACCTGCCCAACGCCAATTGTCAATATCAACACGAAGTGCCACAAAGGTTTCTGTGTTCGATTGGGTATTGGCATCTTCTTCTTCGAGATAACCAGGAACAGGCGAGCCTTTTAAGAAACCAGCACTGTATTGACCTCGAACGGTATTTTCATACACATTGTCTTGGTTAATTGGACGCAGTGACTTGAGTACTTTCACTTTTTCATCACGAATACTGTCAGCGTCTAAATTGACTGGAGGATCCATCGCAACCAAAGTTAACACTTGTAATAAATGGTTTTGGATCATGTCACGCATTTGACCTGCGCCATCAAAGTAGCCCCAACGCCCTTCAATACCCACTTCTTCAGCTACGGTAATCTGGACATGGTCAATCGTACGGTTATCCCACTTAGAGGCAAACAATGAGTTAGCAAAACGCAATGCAATCAAGTTTTGCACTGTTTCTTTACCTAAGTAATGATCGATACGGTAAACCTGGTTCTCATTAAAGAACTCGGCTACTTGATCGTTAATTACATGCGATGATTCTAAATCGGTACCAATAGGCTTTTCTAACACGACACGAGTATCTGACTGAATAAGGTCTTGTTCATGTAAACAACGACAGATGGCACCGAAAATTGAAGGAGGTGTAGCGAAGTAGTTCACCATGACGCGTTTACTTGGTTCAAGTAAATCGTGGAAGGCACTGTAACCTTCAGGTTCTGTAAAATTGGTACCGATATAATGACAACGACTGAGGAAGCGCGCTAACGTGGTTGGGCAAAGTTCATCTTTAACAAATGTATTTAGTGCTTTAGTAACGAGGGCGACAAACTCTTCTTGAGTGAATGCGTCTTTTGCTACACCGATTACCTTGGTTTCTTTATCAAGTAATTCTGCTTTGTCTAGCTGATATAGAGAAGGTAATAATTTACGCCTTGCCAAATCGCCTTTTGTACCGAAAAGTACGAAGTCGCAAGCCTTGGCTCCAATTGATTTGCCCATTGCTGAAAGCTCTCCTAATGATATGTGTGTGTCATGTTCTAATTCGGTCGATGAATAAAAGCACACTTTTGTTGTAATATAACAACAGAATTTGAATATTGCATCTTTAATTTGCATTTATTCTATTGTTGTTAATCTAGTCATGTGTATCTATTATCTGCTATGATTTTCTACCAATTACAAGGCTTGAGAACCATTCGACCGTGATCTATGTCTTGAAATATAACTACAGATTACAGTTAAAGGTAAATAAATAACTTAAATCACGTAATTCCTGTAAGTTATGATATAAAATTACATTACCTACTTTTAGCTACTTTTTAGCGGATGCTTGCTTATGAATACCCTTGAAAAGGTTCAAAAAAGCCTTACCCAATTTAGTAAATCGGAACGTAAAGTTGCCGAAGTCATATTAGCCTCACCGCAAACAGCTATACATTCAAGTATTGCCACATTAGCCAAAATGGCTGATGTAAGTGAACCAACGGTTAACCGATTTTGTCGTCGATTAGACACAAAGGGGTTCCCTGATTTTAAGTTACATTTGGCTCAAAGTCTTGCTAACGGTACACCTTATGTTAGTCGACACGTTGAAGAAGATGACACACCAGAGTCATACACAACAAAAATCTTCGAATCTTCAATGGCATCGCTAGATACTGCTCGTCAAAGTTTAGATACATCTGCGATAAATAAAGCAGTAGATATTCTCACTCAAGCTAAGACTATTTCGTTTTTCGGCTTAGGTGCATCAGCGTCTGTAGCCCACGATGCACAAAACAAGTTCTTCCGTTTTAATGTGCCAGTGATATGTTTCGATGACGTGTTAATGCAGCGTATGAGCTGTATCAACTGTAATGAAGGCGACGTAGTGGTATTGATTTCGCATACAGGCCGGACTAAATCACTGATAGAAATAGCCCGTATTGCGCGTGAAAACGGCGCTGCAGTGATTGGCATTACTGCTCGTAACTCACCATTGTCTTATGAGTGTACATTGCCTGTAACCATGGAAGTGCCCGAAGACACCGACATGTATTTACCGATGGCATCGCGCTTGGCGCAATTGGTTACCATAGATGTATTAGCGACAGGTTTTACTTTACGCCGAGGCCCTCGTTTCCGTGATAATTTAAAACGAGTAAAAGAAGTGTTGAAAGAATCTCGTGTGAACAAGGATTTGACCATCTAAATTGATGGCGGGTGAAATAAACATATTTTATGGCTTATTTAACTTATGAAATTGCTCGTTTGAGACTGTAAATGCATAGAGTTTATACTCTAATACCTGTTGGTTTTGCATGATGCTTTCAAGATTACTGGTAAATAATTACACAATTTAGTTATGTTTAATCGCTTAAAATATTTTCGTCTACCACCAAATATTGTTCATAAGGCCAAACGGTTTAGTCTGTTTGGCCTTTTTTATTGTAAAAATCGCTAATATGTCACATAAATTACATATTAAAAACGATCATTTTGTTGGTAACTTTACTACATTTTCTCAGAATGTCTGTTAATATAGTTGCATCATTTAAGTGCTAAGATTGTTTAAGTGCTTTAAATAACCGAATTCAATTTAACAAAAAATCTTTCTTATCATTAACGGAGTATCTTATGTTCCGCAGAACTAAAATCGTTACTACACTTGGGCCAGCAACTGACCGCGATGACAATTTACGTAAAATTATCGCAGCAGGAGCTAACGTTGTTAGACTTAACTTCTCACATGGTACACCTGAAGATCATCTAAAGCGTGCTACCGATACTCGTAGAATCGCGAAAGAATTGGGCAAACACGTCGCTATTTTAGGTGACTTACAAGGCCCTAAAATTCGTGTGTCTACTTTCAAAGACAACAAAAAAATCAAACTTAACTTGGGCGATACTTTCATTCTTGATGCTGACTTAGCAAAAGGCGAAGGCGACGAAACTCAAGTGGGTATTGATTACAAGCAATTGCCTAATGATGTTGTCATTGGCGATATATTAATGCTTGATGATGGTCGAGTGCAGTTAAAAGTTGAACGAGTAGAAGGCAATAAAGTCTTCACTACCGTCACCGTAGCTGGCCCGTTATCAAATAACAAAGGCATCAATAAGAAAGGCGGCGGCTTAACTGCTCCGGCCTTAACTGAAAAAGACATGGCAGATATTAAAACTGCTGCGTTGATTGATGTAGATTATTTAGCAGTATCGTTTCCACGTACTGGTGCAGATCTTGATTTAGCTCGTGCATTAGCACTTGAAGCAGGCAGTAAAGCGCTAATCGTTGCTAAAGTTGAACGTGCTGAAGCAGTTGAAAGCGATGAAGCGATGGATGATGTTATCCGTGCATCAGACGTAGTCATGGTTGCTCGTGGTGATTTGGGTGTTGAAATTGGCGATGCTGCACTTGTTGCTGTTCAAAAGCGCCTAATCGAACGTTCTCGCCAACTAAACAAAGCGGTGATCACTGCGACCCAGATGATGGAGTCGATGATTACTAGCCCAATGCCAACACGTGCAGAAGTCATGGACGTAGCTAACGCAGTGCTAGACGGTACTGATGCAGTAATGCTTTCAGCTGAAACTGCTGCTGGTGACTTCCCTGAAGAAACTGTTTTGGCTATGGCTAACGTTTGTTTAGGTGCAGAATTACACCCGAGTGTGAATGTGTCTAAGCACCGCATGGATCAACGCTTCTCTTCTGTTGAAGAAACGATTGCGCTTTCAACCATGTATGCGGCTAACCATTTACCTGGCGTTAAAGCAATTATTTCGTTAACCGAATCAGGCGCGACAGCTAAGTTAATGTCTCGTATCAGTTCTGGTTTGCCGATTTTTGCTTTATCTCGTCATCAAAAAACATTAGCCAGCATGGCAATGTACCGTGGTGTACAACCAATTGAGTTTGACTCAACTGCGTACCCTGCTGATGAGCTAGCTAAAGAAGCATTAAATTGCATGGTTAACCGAGGTTACTTAGTCAGTGGTGATATGGTACTGATGACTAAAGGTGACGCGATGGAAACCATCGGTGGCACTAACACGTGTAAAGTGTTGATCGTTGCTTAAATAAGCCGAACATAACGAGCAACATTCACTAACGTACATCCAGTGATAATCTCGTTAACGATAAAGCCAATCTTCGGATTGGCTTTTTTATTGGTTATTTTGAACACTAACGATATACCGAAATAAAGTGACCTTTAAAGCTGTTACAGTACCCTGCTTATCCGCTTAATCATTCGTCAGCTTACTCGCCTAACCATAAGGTGATGGATAAAAAAAGCCCCGACAGAGTCAGGGCCAATTTGCATCAACGATTTACATCAAGGTAATCAACTGAGCTTATAGTTCTTCAAAGTCATTCACGTTGATAGCAGCTAGACGTAATACGTCTGCTTCAACAAGCTGTTTATGTTCAGCTTCAGTAATAATGTCTTTTTCTAATGCCACGTCGAATAACTCAAGCATAGGAAGTTTAGATTTTATATGGCCGCTGCGTTGTGCTTTCTTAAGCTTCTTATACAAATCTTTCGCTGCATATTTAGCTAAGAACGCACTTTCAACTTCAGCAATACCGCTAGTGTCACCTTCAAACTCTCCACAAAGGAAAGTAATGCGGTCACGAGCAGGTCCTGGTTTAAGCATACCTTTGACTAAATCAACTGCATATTTATCACTTGGTGCATTGAAGTGGTTACCTAATGGGAAAATCAACACTCGTAGTAATACAGCAGCGATTTTACTCGGGAAATTACGAATCGCGTCATTAAGCGCTTTAGCCGCTAAATGTAAACGTTCAGTCATCACATAATGCACTGCTGGCAAATCATCTTGCTGACGACCATTGTCTTCAAACAGTTTCAAAGTTGCAGATGCAAGGTATAATTGACTTAGTACATCACCCATACGTGCAGATATCATTTCTTTACGCTTAAGATCCCCACCCAAAATTAACATCGATAAATCAGTCATGATGGCAAGTGATGACGAAATACGCGTCATGTCACGATAATATTGCTGTGTTGGTCCACTCACTGGTGCACTAGCAAATCTGCTGCCAGTTAATGCACTACCAAATGAACGTAATGCATTACCCATCGCATAGCCAATATGGCCAAGTAACAGTGAATCGAAACGATCTAATGCAGAAGTTTCATCTTCCATTGCAGCGGCTTCCATTTCAGCCAAAACATATGGATGACAACGGGTTGCACCTTGACCAAAAATCATCAATGAACGAGTGAGGATGTTTGCACCTTCAACGGTAATTGAAATAGGTGTTGCCATATAAGCATGACCTAAATAGTTTTTAGGTCCTAGCTGAATACCTTTACCTGACTGAATGTCCATCGCATCTTCTAACACATCACGACCTAGCTCTGTCATGTGGTATTTTGCAATTGCAGTAACCACAGAAGGTTTAACTTTTAGGTCGATACCTTGCGTGGTTAAGCGACGTGCAGCTTCAAGCTGGTAAGTATTGGCGATAATACGCGCCATCGCTTCTTGTACACCTTCAAACAGACCAATAGGCATACCAAACTGCTGACGAACATAACTGTAGGCTGTGGTCGTTTTGGTACACACATGGCCCGAAGCGGTTGCCAGAGCAGGTAATGAAATACCACGTCCAGCAGACAAACATTCAACCAGCATACGCCAGCCTTTACCGGCAAACTGTGGGCCACCAATAATCCAATCTAATGGAATAAATACATCTTCACCACTTGTTGTACCGTTCATAAACGCCATCATTAATGGGTTATGACGACGACCAATCTCAACACCTTTATGGTCAGTTGGGATCAACGCGCACGTTATGCCAATGTTTTTAACGTCACCGAGTAAACCGTCTGGATCGCGCATTTGGAACGCTAAACCGAGTACAGTAGCAACTGGCGCTAAGGTAATATAGCGTTTGTTCCACGTTAGGCTTAAGCCTAATGTCTCTTCGCCTTCAAATTCGCGCAGGCAAACAACACCGATATCGGGTATTGCACCAGCGTCACTGCCCGCTTCTGGGCCTGTAAGCGCAAAACAGGGAATGTCTTTACCAACAGCAAGCGAAGGTAACCAACGCTCCTTTTGCTCTTGAGTACCGTAATGTGTCAACAACTCACCAGGGCCTAAAGAGTTAGGTACCATTACAGTCACGGCTGCACTGACACTACGCGTGGCAATTTTGGCTACAATTGTTGAGTTTGCATAAGCTGAAAACTCGCGTCCACCGTACTTTTTAGGAATGATTAAAGCAAAGAAACCTTGTTCTTTAAAATATTGCCATAACTCCGGAGGGAGATCTTTACGATTATGGACGATATCAAAATCGTCGATCATGGTTAATGCGGTTTGAACTTGATTATTAATAAAATCCTGTTCTTCAGCACTTAAGGTTGGTTTACCATAGCTATGTAAGGTATTCCAGTTTGGTTTTCCGCGGAATAACTCACCTTCCCACCAAACATCACCCGCTTCCATTGCTTCTTTCTCGGTACTCGATAAAGGAGGCAATACTTTTTTGAAAAACGAAAAAACTGGACGCGTGATAAATTGCATCCTGATATTTCGTACGCCAAAGAGGACAATGATCGCTATCACTAGCAATATGACGATACTCATTTTATACCTTCTTAGTTTGTTAACACAGGAACAGCAACGCCTGCTGCCATGTAGGGGATAACTTTACGGATAATAGCTTCAATATTGTTATGCTCGCCATAATCTGCGGCGGCAATTTCATTTAATGCATCTGCTGAAGCCATGGTAAACACTATAGTTCCTAAAGTGAAATGCAAACGCCAAAACATTTCTGCTGCAGGAATATGTGGTGCACTTGCTGATACAGCTTGTACAAACGTCGCTAAATGTTCACCATAATGCGTAGTGATAAACCAACGTAAATGACCCTGACTCTCAATATAACCACGACCTAACAACTGCAAGAAAATAATCGTACCACCGTTGCGTACTTTATTAAGTTCAAGTAACGGTTTAATTAAAGCAGAAAAAATCTCGTTAAGTGACGCATTTTCAGGTGCATGATGTATACGTTTAATCTCTATAGCGGCACTTGGCATGAACACATCTAAGTATCTTGCTAATACAGCACGAATTAATTCTTTTTTCGAACCAAAATGGTAATTGACAGATGCCAAATTGACTTCAGCTTTGCTGGTAATCAGTCGTAACGACGTTTCAGAAAAACCTCTTTCAGCGAACAACTTTTCAGCTGCATCGAGTATTCTTGTTTTTGTATCAGTACGGCTTGCCATTCCCAGACCCAAATTAATTTAAACACCTGTTTAAATTAATCATTGAGCGTACAGATGTCAATCGAAATTGTCAGCTTTCTTTATTAATCTAGACAACAGAAATCGTAACAACTGCAGCAGATTGTTAACTTATATGCAATGATTGCTATTTTTCGGTACACTGACGCCGATAATAAAAACAAGGATGCAACCAATATGAACTTGCCTTTAAAACGACCGTCTCAAATTGCACTAATTGTCTCATTAGCTTTAGGATTAAGTGCCTGTAGCGACACAGCCGCTACCACACAGGTGGCTAGTGAAAAAATAGATACCGCTGCTGCAATTGATTTTGTAAATAGAGCTGAAGCCGATCTAGCCAATTTATCAATTGAAGCCAACCGAGCAGAATGGATTTATTCCAACTTCATCACAGATGATACCGCGGCGTTATCTGCCGCAATGGGTGAAAAGGTCACCTCTACGTCTGTGCGTTATGCAACAGAAGCCGCTAAATATGCCCATGTAGAACTTGATGCTATAAATGCCAGAAAACTTAACAGCTTACGCAGTAGCCTTGTTTTACCCGCCCCTTTAGATCCCGCTAAAAATGCAGAACTTGCGAGTATCGCATCTGAATTGAACGGTCTATATGGTAAAGGAAAATATTGTTTTGCTGATGGTCGCTGTTTAACTCAACCTGAGCTATCGAATATAATGGCAGAGTCGAAAGACCCTGCAGTACTTTTGGAAGCTTGGCAAGGTTGGCGAGAAATCTCCAAACCAATGCGTCCATTATTTGAACGTGAAGTCGAACTAGCCAATCAAGGCGCACAAGATTTAGGTTACGCAGATCTATCTGAATTATGGCGTAGTCAGTATGACATGGAGCCAGAAGCATTTTCGGCCGAATTAGACCGCCTATGGGCACAGATTAAGCCTTTATATGATTCTTTACATTGTTATGTGCGTGGTGAACTCAATCAACAATACGGTGACGATGTTGCGCCTAAAACAGGCCCTATCCCTGCACATTTATTGGGCAACATGTGGGCTCAGCAATGGGGCACGATTTATAACAGCGTAGCGCCTAAAGATGCTGATCCCGGATACAACGTTACCGAACTGTTAGCTAAAAATGGCTATGACGAAATTAAAATGGTCAAACAAGCTGAAGGTTTCTTCACTTCACTTGGCTTTGGCGAGCTGCCAGAATCGTTTTGGACTCGCTCAATGTTTGTTCAACCGCAAGACCGTGATGTAGTGTGTCATGCATCTGCGTGGGACTTAGATAATCTGGATGATATCCGCATAAAAATGTGTATCCAGAAAAACGCTGAAGACTTTACCGTCATTCATCACGAATTAGGCCATAACTTCTATCAACGCGCTTATAAAAATCAGCCGTTTATCTTTAAAAACTCTGCCAACGATGGTTTCCATGAAGCCATTGGTGACACCATTGCGTTATCAATTACACCTAAATATTTACAAAAAATCGGATTACTCGAAACTGTACCTGATGCATCAAAAGACATTGGTTTATTGTTAAAACAAGCATTAGATAAAATTGCCTTTATGCCTTTTGGTTTAATGATTGACCAATGGCGCTGGCAAGTATTTAACGGCACCATTAAACCTGATCAATATAATCAAGCTTGGTGGGACTTACGCGAAAAATACCAAGGTGTTAAAGCGCCAATTGAACGTACAGAATCCGATTTTGATCCTGGTGCTAAATACCATGTACCAGGCAATGTTCCTTATACACGTTATTTCTTAGCACATGTGTTGCAGTTCCAATTCCACAAAGCACTGTGTGATATTGCAGGAGACACCGGCCCAGTTCATCGCTGTAGCATTTATGGAAATAAAGAAGCTGGGGCTAAGTTGAATGAAATGCTCGAAATGGGCGCCAGCAAACCTTGGCCGGAAGCACTGAGTGTTGTGACAGGGTCTGATAAAATGGATGCCAAGGCAGTATTAGATTACTTTGCACCATTGCAAGTGTGGTTAGATGAGCAAAATACCCAAGCTAATCGCCAGTGTGGCTGGTAACGCTAGCGATGACCAATGGTACTAATGATCGGCACTAAAGGATTACCACAATCGGTTACTTCAATAATTGCTAAGGGTTATTGAGTGGCCGATTAAAAAAATGGTCACTCAAAAACAGCGCTTTATTATCAAATTAATTCACTCATACTATTGGTGCCAAAATAAATTGGCGCCACTTTTATTTATACCAATAATCAATCAACTTCAAACCTACCTAAAACCGTGACCTTTTCTGTTTAATTCACTATTTTCAATTCTTTTTTGCTGTGATTTTTTTAGCATCACAAAGACAGCGCCGACCCCACCACTTTGCTTAGTAGCTGAATGGTATGCGACCACCTGATCAATAAATTGTAACCAATGACAAACTGCGGATTTCATCAACGCTGGATAAGGTTTACTTTTATACCCCTTACCATGAATAACAAGTATATTACGTTCGCCACGCTCATAAGCGCTCAACACACAATTAACCAAGCTATCACGAGCCTGTACAAGTCGATATTCATGTAAGTCTAGCACTGTATGAACACGGTACTTTCCAAGCCTGAGTAGTCTAAAGACTTCGTCTTGAATGCCATCCATTTTATAACTCACCACGTCATCCGGTTTAAGTGGTGTAAACAAAAAAGGCTCTATTGGTAATAATTGTAACAACTCATGTTGCTCAGCAGCCGCTCGCTTTGCAAGTTGTGCATCTGTTAAACTTAATGGATTAAGCCAAACTTGGGCTGGTGTTGGTTGATGTTCAAACTTTAGAGGGGTCACATCGGCCATTTCTTGTAAAAATAATTCGTCATCACTTAATGACATATCTCACCTCCTACATACTTTGTAAAGATTCAATCCTTTAGCAAAGTCGATGAATAATTTATAGTTATGTTAACGGTATCGCTTGCCATTATTGATTTACATTAGATAAAAAGAGAATCATTCCTTGAAAAGAATATTGACCATTTTGAATACGCCATGGCTATCTTTATTGTTACTTGCTGTGAGTCTATGCGTAAGCACTTTGAATGTTTATGGCGCTGAGACGATCCCCCACCAAACTTTGAATGCTAATTTTACAAAATTGACTAACGCTTTGGAACAACTCGATTTAGCCGCTATAGAACAGATATACACAGACGATGCCGTGTATATTTCAGAAACACAAGATAGAGGGATCATTAGCGGTAAAGAAAGCATACTCAATCTTTACAGCCGTTTTTTTAATAAAATTAAGCATAAAAATGCCAAGCTTGAAGTGGATTTTCGTGTACTTGTACGTTACAACGAACAAAATAGCGCAACTGACATAGGTTATTACTTAGTCCGTTTTCACCCAGGTAAAGAATCAGGCGAGCCGGTCAGTGAGTTTGCGGGTAAATTTGTGACTGTTTTTACCAAAGACAGTAAGCAGCATTGGAAAATTAGTGTCGACTCTAATACTCACGCTGCACCGCATTTTTACTATGATGCTAAACCAGTACCTAATCTATATTATGGTCGACAATTTATCGCTGCTACGTCAAAAGAAAAACCCAATGAACAATAATGATTTTTCCACGATAACACAGCCACATTGCCTGTGTGGCATTAACCTGCCCTACGACCAGTGCTGCGAGCCCTATCATGCTGGTCGTGCTGTGGCAGACACTCCAGATCGATTAATGCGCTCCCGCTACAGTGCCTTTGTATTACGTCAATTTAACTACTTGATAACAACGCATCATCCAGACTATTTAAACGGTTTAACTGAACAACAACTTGCCCAAGGTGAAACTCAGTGGTTAGGGTTACAGGTATTATCATCGAAACAACAATCTGAAACTGGCGAAGTAACATTTAAAGCGTGGTATATCGAAGATAAACATATTGATGCAATTTATGAATGTTCGTCATTTATCAAAAAAGATGGCTTATGGTTTTACACCGATGGACAGCAAATGCAAACTCGTTTACCCGGCAGAAATGATACTTGTATCTGTTACAGCGGAAAAAAGTTTAAACAATGTTGTGCTAAGAGAATGAGTTAACATCAGTTAACAATGTTTAACTCATCTTATTAATGATAAGTGTCGGCGCGAAGTGGCTCTGTCAGTGCTGAGCAATCGTTTAATCCACGATTGTATATTCGAAGCAGTGAAATATTCGAAACAACAACTTATATTTAATAGCAAAATTTTACTCGAGATGAGTAAAAGCCTATTAGTAGGGCTAATTAAATATTATTGTTCAACCCAATCAATCAGTCATTAATACTAACTTTTGCGGTTTAGCCTCATGGGTATTAATAAACAAAGCAAAATCATTAACACGCATTGCCGGGCTATACAAAAATCCTTGAGCATGATGGCAAGCACTCAATGTTAAAAACTCCTCCTGTTCTTTTGTTTCTACCCCTTCAGCAGTTAACGAAATATTCAGTGCTTTTGCCATTGCAATGATCGCACTGACAATCTCACGACTTTCATGACTAGAAGAGATATCCATGATAAACGAGCGGTCAATTTTTAATTTAGATATCGGGAATTGTTTTAAGTACTTCATTGAACTGTAACCCGTCCCAAAGTCATCAATCGCTAAGCCGACGCCTAACTCTGCCAACTCATGGCATAGATTGATAGCATAGCGAATGTCACCCATGAGTTCAGTTTCAGTGATTTCGAGG
>NZ_JACJFI010000087.1 GCF_014164505.1 Shewanella sp. SG41-4
AATTAACTCGCGCGACGGTAAGCTATACAGCATGCCACCATGGCCCATCGCAATACCGTCATCTACGGCAATAGTATTAAACTCTTTGGCAATGCCGCCAGCTTCTTCAATGGCACCTGCAACCAATGATCCCATATTCTTTAAATGTACATGGCCTGGTACAAACTGAGTGAAAGAATTGGCTATCGCGATAATGGGCTTACCAAAATCATTTTCTTTCACGCCAGTGGCACGCCATAGTGCGCGGGCGCCTGCCATGTTGCGGCCTTCGGTACTGGTAGCTGAACGTAATTTTGGCATTGCTAATATCCTTTATTTAATGTGGTGCGCGTTACCGGCTTATTCACCTCATAACGACTAAAATAATCTCTAATTACATAATCTCTAACTAAATAGTCTCTAACTGAATCGTGCTTGGCTTAATAGCAAGCTCTAGCCGTTAGCGACCTGATTTAACGGTGCAGCCGATAGCACTTTACAGTGAGTGACATCAATTAATTTATCTAACTGGTTGCTGAGCAATTCAATGGCACGTTCGGCCTCAACCCATAAATCGACCGCCATGCTGGCGTCTTCATTAATACGAACCTGCATCTGGGTGACTTTAAATCCACGATGGCGAGTAACACGCAGCACGCGTTCAAGCACTTCAGGACGTTGTTGAACGGTTATTTCTAATGCATGCATCATGTTTGCTTCTCCATTTGATCCATCATTTCACTATTACTCGCACCCGGTGGCACTAGAGGCCATACGTTAAAAGCATCATCAATCGACACATGTAACATAAAAGGACCGCTACTATTCAACATATCATCTAACCCTTGTTCGACTTGATCCGCTCTCGTTATCGTTCGACCTGGAATATCAAATGCTGATGCCATAAGGACAAAGTTAGGATTGTCAGATAAGTCTGTTTCACTGTAACGCTCTTCAAAAAATAACTGTTGCCATTGCTTAACCATACCCAGTTTTTGATTATCAATCAGTAAGATTTTTACCGGCAATTTACGACGCTTAATGGTGGTCAATTCTTGAACATTCATCATAAACGAACCATCACCAGAGACCGTGACCACCGTTGCATCAGGTCGGGCAACTTGTGCGCCAATAGCGGCAGGTAAGCCGAAACCCATAGTACCTAAGCCTGCACTGGATAAATGATCTTCAGGACGGCGGAACCACATGTGCTGCGCCACCCACATTTGATGCTGGCCAACATCAC
This sequence comes from Shewanella sp. SG41-4, assembly GCF_014164505.1. Classification (GTDB taxonomy): domain Bacteria; phylum Pseudomonadota; class Gammaproteobacteria; order Enterobacterales; family Shewanellaceae; genus Shewanella. The sequence continues at coordinate 1,226 of NZ_JACJFI010000087.1, forward strand.
AAGCAACAACACTGTCTTCAGGAAGTTTATTGGCTAAACGGCGTAACATCGCTGGCGCATAAATTAAATCGCCCGGGTGTTGGTAATTCCATTGGTGCTTACGGGATAACTCCTCCACATCAACTTGCCATTGAGTAATATCGAGTTTGCCAGCAACGGCGGCCGTTAGTGCAGGTAACACTATGCTAAGTTCAGCAGCTATCGCCACGTCAGCTTGACGTAACTTACCGATTTCGGCGGCATCGATGTCTAAATGCAATACTTTGGCATTACTGGCAAAACTCGCAAGCCGGCCGGTTACGCGGTCATCAAAACGTGCGCCTACTACCATTAATAAATCACATTCTTGCACAGCAAGGTTTGCCCCTTTGCCACCATGCATACCCAACATGCCTAAATAACCTTTAGTGCCATGTGCAATACTGCCCAAGCCTTTTAACGTTGCCACTGATGGAATGCCTGTGGTGTCGATGAACTGACGTAAATGCGCAACGGCGCCAGCCATACCCACACCACCTCCAACATACAACATAGGCTTCTTAGCGTGCTTAATTAACTCTGCGGCGGCATCTAAGTCAGCCACCAGAGGCTGTAATTCATCAGTAACACTTTGAAGGGGGGTTTTATATTCTAATGCAGCAAGTTGAATGTCTTTGGGAATATCAACTAAAACCGGACCAGGACGTCCTTCTGCTGCAATTTCAAAAGCCCGATATAAGGTAGGAATAAGCTCATTGATGTCGGTGACCATAAAACTGTGTTTGGTGCATGACAACGACATACCTAATACATCTATCTCTTGGAATGCATCGGTACCAATAACACTGGTAGACACTTGGCCCGTTATGGCAACTAACGGAACCGAGTCAAGTAAAGCATCGGCAAGTGAGGTGATTAAATTAGTGGCTCCTGGGCCAGATGTTGCAAAGCACACCCCGGTTTTACCACTAGCACGAGCATATCCTACTGCAGCAAACGCGGCACCTTGTTCATGACGGCTAAGCAAGTGCTCTACAGGACCGCCATAAAGGGCATCATAGATTGGCATAATCGCCCCACCAGGATAACCAAATACGGTTGTTACACCATGTGCTGCTAGTACTTTGATTACTGCATCCGCGCCGCGCATTTTCTGTCCTGCTTCCATATGTTGCTCTCTACTTCGTCAATGGTTCTGCTGCTCTACTGTGTAATATTGTTTTTTTGGTTTTACTTAAGCCTAAAACTAAAAAACCCCCGGTCCTTTCGGAGCGGGGGTTTTTGCAATCTGTGTGACTCTTAGGTCAGTCTAGTTGCCAAACGCCACCCCCGCTGTGACTTAATAATCACTACGGTAATAATTTCGAGAATGAGAATGGCTGTGTGGTTTAACATGTTTTAGACTGTATCCTAAGTTTCTAATAATAATTCGTTTGATTGTGTTCAAATAACGTTACGGTATTACTAACAAGTACCATAAAAGATTTAACCAACACAACTAAAAAATTGTCTTTATAAAAAAAATTCAGCTTCCCTGCCGAGACAATGCAAACAACAACAAAAACTTAACGCATGAGTTCTACTAATAATTAATTAGAACTCAATCTAATAATTTGTTTTTTCAGCGTCCTAATCAATAAGATTAGGACGTTTCGATTGATGCCTGTCCGACAACGACAACATAAACATGTTGCAAAAAACACTGAACAGGAACTTCACCAGTTACCTTATACGTTAGCTAGCTTCAACAATACTTTTCATATCGGTCATGTAACCACGTAACTCAGCGCCGATATACTCAACCTCTGTATTACGAATCTGATCATTTACATCGATTAAGCGAAGGTTATCAACACCTGTTGCTTGGTCTTTAAGCCCAGCACCTAAGTACTCTGATGACATAGCGTTAACATAATCACGTAACATTGGTACTGCTGCATGGTTGAATAAGTAACAACCGTATTCAGCCGTATCCGAGATAACCACGTTCATTTCATATAAACGCTTACGCGCAATAGTGTTGGCAATCAACGGTGTTTCATGTAGCGACTCATAGTAAGCCGACTCTTCAACAATACCTGCGGCAACCATGGTATCAAACGCCAGTTCAACACCCGCTTTGATCATTGCCACCAAGAAAATACCTTTGTCGAAATAGGTTTGTTCATCGATATGTTCAGCTGACACTGGCGCATTTTCAAATGCGGTTTCGTTGGTTTCCGCTCTCCAACGTAACAAGTTGGTGTCATCATTAGCCCAATCTTCCATCATAGTGCGAGAAAACTCACCGCTGATAATGTCGTCCATGTGCTTTTCAAATAATGGCTTAAGGATAACTTTCAACTCTTCAGCCATATCAAATGCTTTGATTTTAGCTGGGTTTGATAAGCGATCCATCATGTTGGTAATGCCGCCGTGCTTAAGTGCTTCGGTAACCGTTTCCCAACCCTGTTGAATTAACTTGCCGGCATAACCAGGCTCAACACCGTCAGCGACCATTTTCTCGTAACCTAAAATGGCACCTGTTTGTAACATGCCACATAAAATGGTCTGTTCGCCCATCAAATCTGACTTAACTTCAGCCACAAACGATGACATTAATACACCGGCACGGTCGCCACCGGTAGCACTGGCATAAGCTTTAGCAATCGCTAAGCCATCACCATTTGGATCATTTTCTGGATGTACTGCAATCAATGTGGGTACGCCAAAACCGCGCTTGTATTCTTCACGAACTTCCGTAGCAGGGCATTTTGGCGCAACCATAACCACAGTAATGTCTGGACGAACTTGCATACCTTCTTCAACGATATTGAAACCGTGTGAATAAGATAACGTAGCACCTTGCTTCATTAATGGCATAACCGCATTAACGACATTAGTGTGTTGCTTGTCTGGTGTTAGGTTTAACACTAAATCAGCCGCAGGAATAAGCTCTTCAAAGGTGCCAACTTTAAAACCGTTATCGGTGGCTTTTTGCCATGATGCACGCTTTTCAGCAATGGCTTGCGGACGTAAGGCAAAAGAAATATTTAGGCCTGAGTCACGCATGTTTAAACCTTGGTTAAGGCCTTGTGCGCCGCAACCTAAAATCACGATGTTCCAATCTTTAATATATTGGCAACCGTCACTGAATTCAGTACGGTCCATAAAGCGGCATTGTGCTAATTGAGCTAATTGTTGACGTAAATTCAGAGAGTTAAAATAGTTAGCCATCTGATACCACCTTTAAAATTTAGTAATTTGGGACTCAACATCTTATAAGTCAGCGACCTTAAGCGTTGTGATTGAAGTCACTATAGCGCATGCATATGATTGCTTAAAATGATATATTCGGGACATGACGTTGCAATTAATGCAACATGGAATGCTTAACCTAATATTTAACTTACACTCAACTTAATGCGTGCTTGAAGGTGCTGTGATGGATATCCGTTCACTTAAAATGTATTTACACTTATGCGATAGCCTGCATTTTGCCAAAACAGCAGAGCAATCGCATGTCAGCCCATCAACCTTAAGCCGTGCGTTGCAGCGTTTAGAAGATGAAGTGGGCAGTAAATTATTTGACCGTGACAATCGAAGCGTCACGATTACCCACGCGGGCGTTGAATTTAAACGTTTTGCAGAACAGACATTATCGGAATGGACCCAGCTGCGCAGTCGTATTGACCCAAGCCAGCAATTTTTACGTGGCAATCTTAATTTGTACTGCTCAGTTACCGCAGCTTATAGCCATTTACCGGCACTGTTAGATCGGTTTAGACGTGAGCATCCCCATGTCGATATCAATCTCAACACCGGAGATCCAGCTAATGCGGTAAATCAAATTCAAAAAAATCGCGCCGATATCGCGATTATTGCATTACCGGAAGCTTTCCCTGCCAGTCTGCATTTTACCCCAATTGATAAAGTTCCGATTTGCGTCATTGCACCCACAATACAATGCCAAGTTCAGCAATGGGTAAACCAGCCAAAAATTGATTGGGCTAAATTGCCCTATATCGTACCGGACCATGGTCCCGGCAGAAAAAGGATTGATGTGTGGTTTAAGCAAATGGGCATAAAACCCAATATTTATGCCCAAGTCTCTGGTCAGGAGGCAATAGTGTCTATGGTCGCACTCGGCTGTGGTGTTGGTATTAGTCCAGAAGCGGTGATCCACAATAGTCCGGTACGCGATCGCATCCAAACCCTAGCTTCGCCAATCCCGATCCCACCATTTGAATTAGGTTGTTGCTGCAAAGAAAAACGCACCAATGATCCTATCATTCGTGCGTTCTTAGACATCATTTAATGGCGCCGTGTAGATTGTTTAAGCTAATTGACTTAAGGCAGAGGCGGCATCTCAATGTCTAGCCGAGTAACCAGTAGTTGGTCGACTTTGTATGAATCAATATCGACTACCTCAAATTTGTAACCTGCATAATTGACAAAGTCAGTACGTTTAGGAATTTTGCGCAACATATACATCATAAAACCTGCAATGGTTTCGTAGTTTTGATTATGCGGAAACACTTCAATATTAAATGCCCGCATGACATCAGTAATCGGTGTCACCCCATCGACTAACCAAGAGTTACCATCACGGGCAACAATCTGTTCTTCACTTTCATGTAATGACCACGCGCCCATAACGGCACTTTGTAAATCGTTGGTGGTCACAATGCCGACAACCAATGCATATTCGTTCATCACCACCGCAAAGTCGGAACGATTATTCTTAAAATATTCCATCGACTCAGACAAGGTTAACGTATCAGGAATGATGAGACAGTTATGCACTAACGTACTGCCTTTTAAGGTGATGTTCTCGCCGTTAATTACCCTAATCAGTAACTCTTTTGCATCGACAAAACCTTTGATCATGTCCAATTGACCATCACACACTAAAAATTTATTATGCGGATTTTTTGCAATTTTCTGTTTAATGTCATCTTCACTATCTTGCAGTAAGAAATACACTAAACTTTCACGCGCTGTCATTGCAGAAGTCACCGACACAGACTGCATTTCGAACACGTTTTCCATCATTTGTTGTTCGCCTTTATCCATCACCCCAGCTTCAGTACCGGCTGTCATCATGGCGTAAATATCATCATGGGTGACTTGGTCATTACGCGCGGTAGGCACTTGCAATAATTTAAAAATTGCATTGGCCAAGCCATTAAAAATCCACACGAACGGCTTTAATACTTTAATACACAAAATAATTGGCATTACAAAAGTGACCGCAACTTGCTCTGGGATCACCATCGCAATTCGTTTAGGCATCAAATCAGCAAATAAAATAAACAACGAGGTGACCGTCACAAATGAACAAACAAAACTCAGCTGTAAACCCCATTCATTGCCTAATAAAGGCAACAGTAATTGTTCAAAATGAGGTCTAAAAGCCGACTCACCAACAATACCGCCCATAATTGCGACCGCATTGAGTCCGATTTGTACCACGGTAAAAAAACTGCCTGGATGCGCCTGAAGTTTAAGCACTTTAGCAGCGCGCAAATCGCCCTCATCGGCCATTAATTGTAAACGCATTTTTCGTGATGCCGCGAGGGCAATTTCAGACATAGAAAAAAAACAACTAATGCCAATCAGGCATAAGATGATCAATAAATTATCAGAGAGGCTCATAGTTTACCTTTACCCGAATACTAGCCAAAATATCAGGAATGTATGTACATATCTTTGTTGCAAAATGGGCAAATGCAAGACCTCAGCCATTTATTAACATTCAAATTAATAAGACTAATGATTCAATACAGATAGAAATAACGAGTGATGGAATAGCATTATAATGTGTCACGACAACAGACCTATTTATACTCGGTCTCTGCGAACTATAAAGCGACGGTATTCTACTCAACATCAGTCATTTAAACTAGCTAACAAGCATAACTTTATCTGACTTATTTAACCTTTATCACGCAAAAAAAATCATCGCTGCTAGACTGTAACAACTTAATCATTTGTATATTATTCAAACAAAAGGAATTGTTGATGGCAATAGCCTGTGTATTTACCCGAGCGAGTTGCGGTGTAGAAGCGCCGAGAGTTACCGTTGAAGTTCATTTAAGCAACGGTTTACCTGCGTTTAATTTAGTAGGCCTGCCGGAAACCTCAGTAAAAGAAGCCAAAGAACGCGTCAGAAGTGCGTTGATTAATGCCGGATTTGAATTCCCTCAAAAAAGAATTACCGTCAACCTAGCCCCAGCAGATTTACCTAAACAAGGCGGCAGGTACGATTTACCTATCGCAGTAGGTATTCTCGCCGCATCTAATCAAGTTCCAGCTAAAGCGTTACACCAATGCGAATTTGTGGGTGAGTTGGCTCTTTCTGGGCAAATTAGGCCTTGCAGTGGATTATTACCTGCCATTATTGCGGCGCGTAATGATCAACATCATTTTTTTATGCCCATCGAAAACCGACATGAAGCAGAACTGGTTGGCTATAAGCACAGTTATTTTGTCGCTCACTTGCAAAACTTGGCGGCATTCCTACATGGTCAAGCACAACTACCTTTACTCGATACCTTACCCGAGTGGATTGAAGAAGAAACTCAAACACAATCATCACTTTGCATGAGCGATGTTATTGGCCAATACCAGGCAAAACATGGGCTTGAAATCGCCGCGGCAGGCGGACATAACATGCTGTTTATTGGCCCTCCTGGAACGGGAAAAAGCATGTTAGCCAATAGAATCATCCCATTATTACCCAAACTCACCTACGACGAAGCCATTGAAGTAGCCGCCATTCATTCTGTCGCCGGTTTACATGTGAAACCGCAAAACTTCCTTAACCGTCCTTTTCGCTCGCCGCATCATACATCATCATCCATTGCCCTTATTGGCGGTGGCAGTCATCCAAAACCAGGTGAGATATCATTGGCACATCGTGGAGTATTATTTCTTGATGAAATAGCAGAATTTCCTCGTAAGGTACTGGATTGTCTGCGAGAGCCTTTAGAAACCGGTCAAGTTGAGATTTCTCGTGCTGCAGCAAAATTGACCTTTTTGAGTCGATTTCAACTCATTGCTGCGATGAATCCAAGTCCCTGCGGTGATACGGAGCGTGCACGTTCGACTCCAGATCAAATTCAGCGTTACTTATCGCGTTTATCAGGGCCTTTTTTAGACCGCTTCGATTTAACCGTGGATGTTCCTAAACTTCCTGCAGGCACGTTAACCCAGCAACACCAACCCAGTGAGTCCAGCGTTGAAATAGCCAAGAGAGTCAAACAAGCACGCGAACTACAACTCAGCCGCGCTGGGGTATTAAACAGTGAGTTAACCCCAAAACAACTCAAACAAGATGGCGCTATTACTCAACCAGACTCGGCTTTTCTGGAACAAAGTGTAGTGAGCTTAGGATTGTCTGTTCGCAGTTTTCATCGAATTCAACGGGTATCACGTACCATTGCAGACTTACAGCAATCGCCTACTACCGAGCGTAGTCATATTGCTCAAGCCTTAGGTTATAGGGCCATGGACCGATTATTGGCAAAATTGAATCAGCAATAAACGTAATTTAACCTGTCGTATAGATTGAGCAAAACTGCGACTACGAGTAACATAGCCCTCCGTTTAATAGGAGAGAAAAATGTCGCTGCTTTCGAAAATCAAAGGTTCAATCGCATTCTTATGCTATTTATTTAATACCATTTTTTGGACCATCCCTATCTTGGCGTTCAGTATTGTAAAATTGATCCCCATTGGCATTTGTCAAAAAGTCTGTAGCTATATTCTCGATAACTGCGCGACGGCATGGATCAGTGTCAATACCATAGTAGAAGCAATTTTTCACCCAATGCGAATTCATGTCACTGGCGATCAATCTTTTTCTGAACAAGAATGGTATATGGTCATTGCTAATCATCAATCGTGGGTCGACATCCTTATTTTACAGCGAGTATTTAACCGTAAAATTCCCTTTTTAAAGTTTTTCCTCAAACAAGAGCTGATTTTTGTCCCGATACTCGGCCTCGCTTGGTGGGCATTAGACTTTCCATTTATGCGCCGTTACAGCACATCACAGTTGCGAAAAAATCCTAAATTGAAAGGTAAAGATATCGAGATCACTCGTAAAGCATGTGAGAAATTTAAAACGAAACCTGTGAGTATTATGAACTTTGTGGAAGGTACACGTTTTACGGAAGCTAAACATGATAAGCAGGGGTCACCTTTTCAGCATCTTCTAAAACCTAAGGCTGGAGGAATGGCATTCGCATTATCCGCCATGGGAGAGCACATTAATAAACTGGTTAATGTCACCATATATTATCCAGATACCGTACCGACTTATTGGCACTATATTTGTGGCGGATTATCCGAGGTAAGAGTAGACATCAAAATCACTGATATTCCTCAACGTATGCGTGGTGATTACCTAAAAGATCGCGAATTTAAAATTGAATTTCAAGAACAACTTAATCAACTTTGGCTAGACAAAGACCTACAGCTACAGAAGTTTGCTTCACAAGCAAAGCAAGAGGGTTAACAAAATATGTTAGCTTTTTTACCTGGTCCAATACTCTTTATCATCAGTTTGTCGCTGTTGATCATTAATACCATTGTATGGAGTTCATTGTTAACTATTGGCGGTGTCGCAAAATTATTACTGCCTTTCTTGCCTGCTCGTCGGGTATTAACTCGAATAATGAATCGATTTATGTGGTCATGGGCCACATGTAACGGCGGCATTTTATATTTAATATCAAATATTGAATGGGATGTAAAAGGGTTGGAAAAACTCGATCCTAACGGTTGGTATTTATTGATTAGTAATCATGTCAGTGGTTTTGATATTGCAGCCCAAACGTATTTATTGCGAAACCATATACCAATGTTGAAGTTTTTTTTAAAAAAAGAACTATTATATGTACCAATAATGGGCTTAGGTTGCTGGGCGCTCGACATGCCATTTATGGATCGCACCAGCGCAGCAAAGCTGAAAAAAAATCCCAAATTGAAAGGCAAAGATCTGCAAACGACCCGCAAAGCTTGCGAGCGTTTTAAGCACATGCCTACCGCTATTATTAATTATGTGGAAGGCAGTCGTTTTACCGAAGAAAAACGACTACGTCAGAATTCACCTTACCGCCATTTATTACGCCCTAAAGCCAGCGGGATAGCGTTCACACTTTCAGCAATGGGCGAACAGTTTACCGGCTTGTTAAATATCACCTTGGTTTATCCTGAAACGTCGGAAAAAGTGCTGACTAATGTCATGCATGGACGCACTAAAAAAGTTGTGGTTCGTATTGAAACTCTGCCTGTGCCAAAAGTGGATTCAGAAGTTTACTTTTCAAGCCCAGAAACTCGTGTTGAATTTCAACGTTGGTTAAATAAGCTTTGGGTCGAAAAAGATCAGCAAATTGATGACATAATAAAAATGTATCAACAGCAACAAATCAATTAAAGTGGTTAAATTGTCAGAACATCGACAAATGACGATTTATTGTTGCTTTGACGGTGTAAAACTGTCAGTTTTATAAGGAAAAAGAGTTTACCACTCACTCAATTGATAAAATGAATAAACAACAAAATGTGTAAGAGGCAATTTAGCATTTTATTGTTAACATAATTAAAATTTGTCGCTGCTTTTTCAATGAAATTTTATAGGTGAAATTTGAATTTTCGTACATTCACACTTTTGACACACTGGCTAATTTTAATCATAACATTGAGTTTTTCAGTGTCTGTTTCAGCGCAAAAAAATGATCCTTATGACAGCCTAGCCGAAGTAAAGTTTGAGCACTTCAATGAGGAAGGAGACCTTAATCAAAACTCGATTACACGTCTGTTTATGGACAGTTCCGGAATGTTATGGATAGGCACTCAAGACGGTCTACACAGCTATAATGGTGTTGAATTTAATTTATACTTAAAACAGCAAACAGACACTAACTCTATCTCAGGTAATTTTATCACTGATATTTTGCAGTCACCTGACGGCGATTTATGGATAGGTACCTTCAACAATGGACTGAATAAACTCAATCTCACTACTGGGGAGTTTACTCAGTTTAAACGCCCTCAAGGCTTAACAGAGCTTCAGGTGGCCCATCTTGCCGTGATTGGCGATACTTTATGGGTGGGTACGCGTTCGGGTTTATACATACTGTCCTTAAAAACCGAAAAAATTATTCCTGTCAGTTTAGGCAATAATATCACTCCAAATATTACTAGCATTGCCAATATTGATGATAAATACATTGTCGTCGGCACTGAGTCTAATGGCACTTTTGCCATTGATAGTAATACGATTATTCGACTTGAAATTCCAGTCAACATGACGGTAAACCAAATCAAATCCAGTTCAGTTTATTCAGTTTGGCTCGCCATCGACAACCAGATTTGGCGCTATAATCTCGATACTCATCAAAAAGAACTGATATGGGTGCATGATAGTAGTTTTGGTAATGACCGTATGATTACTGACTTTGAAGTAATTAATGCAAATCAGATTTTTGCCATTGGCACCAATACGGGCTTATTCAAACTCGATTTTATTGATGGAAAGTGGCACAGCACGGTTTATAAGCATAATCCGAAAAAAATCAATACTATCAGTGCTAATAATCTACAAAGCCTAATGTTAGATCAAAACGGCACTCTATGGATTGGCACGGGTTATTCGGGTATTGATAAGCTTAACCTCAGCCATCAATACTTTAGCCACCTTTACGATTACCAAACCAGTGTCCCTGGCATGGCAAACATGATCCGCACCATTTTTCGTGACACACAGCAACGCCTGTGGATAGGTACCGACGGTGCAGGACTCAAGTTTTTATCCCCTAATGATAACCAATATCATTACATCAATGAGTTATTTGCCAATAAATTAGCGATACCGTTAGAACAGTTGTCATTGATAGTGCATGACATTGTTCAAGATAAACAAGGTTTACTGTGGCTGGCCACCAACGTGGGTCTATTTACCCTAGATAACAGTAACATCCTGCAGCAAATAAGACCTGTAAACGAACAATTTCATGCTGATACTCAGATCCGCAGTTTAGCTTTTGACGACAAAGGCCGATTATGGATAGCAAGCTCACAAGGTTTATATTTTATCTCTGAGTATACTAACCAAATGATGGCTTATAATTTCGGATTTCAAACAGACTTCTCCTCGTTCAAACACCAAATTATTAAGCTCTATTTTAGCCAAGGTTACTTATGGCTAGGCACAATGGGCGGAGTGGTAAGGCTTTCAGCTGAAGAACAGAAATTAGACTTTCTAAACCATGACCCAGAAAACCCTTACAGTGTGAGTGACAACCGTGTCAGAGACTTTTTGCAAGCAGAAAATGGTGATTTTTGGGTAGCCACTCATGGTGGAATAGACAAGTTAACAATAGAATACGGTACCTTTAAATTTGAACGAATGGACGTCAATGCTGATAAAAGCAGTAATACTGTTTACGCTATTTTAGAAGATGACAAACACGACCTGTGGCTTAGTACTAACTCGGGGATTTCACGTTTTACTCCGAGTAATCGGAGCTTTATTTCTTATAACAAATTTGAAGGCCTACAAGCCAATGAATTTAATGGTGCAGCTAAGTTTAAAGAGCTTGACGGTACCTTATGGTTTGGCGGTATTCGAGGTCTTAACTATTTTAATCCAAGCCATATTCCCAACCAGAGAGCCGAGAACAAGCTGGCACTGACAAAATACACGATTGGTGAAACCCAATACTTTATTCGTGATTTAAGCCATGCTCCTCACATTTCTATGCCGTACGAACAAAAAATCATCAGTTTTGAAGTCGGTTCACTCAACTTTAATTACCCTGGATTAAGCCATTTTAGCTACTTTTTAGATGGTTATGATGATGATTGGCGTGAACTTTCCCATGGAAAAGAAATAACCTATACCAACTTACCACCGGGTGAATACAATTTAATCATTCGACATGCGCTCGGGACTAATAAATACAGTGAATACACCCTCAATGTGAGCTTGTCAGTGGTTCCACCTATTTATATGACTCACATGGCTTATGCGCTGTATGTGACCGTTGGATTGTTAATTATTATTTGGATTCTATCTACAAGACAAAAAAAGCTGACCAAACAACGCGAGTTTGACAGCAGTATTCGCGCTTCTGAAGAACGTCTAAAATTGGCACTTTGGGCTTCGGGCGATGGTATGTGGGACTGGAACATTAAAGACGATAAAGTCTATCGAACCAACATAATTGAACCGATAAGCTTTTCGTTAAATGATCAATTATTAATTAAAAATATTGACCCAGAAGACCGGCCGCGAGTGCAAAAGTTGCTTAATGAGCATCTAAATGGTGACAGCGAATTTTTTGAGGCCGAGTACCGTGTTGAAACAAAACCAGGAGAATGGGCTTGGGTATTAGACCGTGGTCAAATTGTTGAACGTGATAGCAATAATGTTCCAATACGAATGGCTGGAACTCATAAAGATATTACGAGCCGCAAGCTGACGGAAAATGAATTAAAACTATCCTCGCAAGTGCTATCGAGCATGAATGAAGCGGTTGTCGTCGGCGAACTAGATTACCAAATCCGCTCTGTAAACCCAGCATTTAGCCGCATTACTGGCTTTAAACACCGTGATGTTGTGAATAAGCATTTCTTATTTTTAACCATGGGTAAGCAATCACGCGATTTTTATAACTCAGTTGAAATTCAACTGTTAAGACACAAACATTGGGCTGGTGAAATTCACATTAGAACTCGCGACCGCCGGGGTATTCTTGCATGGTTGGAAATAAATCAAGTTATTAATAACAAAGGTGAAACCAGTCACTTTGTAGCTGTTTTCACTGATATTACCGCCCGTAAAAAAGCTGAAGAAGATTTACGAGTACTGGCTAATTTCGACCCATTAACTGGGCTGCCTAACCGTACTTTATTCCAAGACAGGCTCAATCAAGCGGTAACTAAAGCACACCGCGCTACGAGCATAGTGGCATTGCTATTTTTAGATCTAGACCGATTTAAACATATCAATGACTCAATGGGGCACCACATTGGTGATTTACTGCTTAAAGCGGTCGCGCACCGTCTACAAAATGCAGTACGAGATGGCGATACCGTTGCACGCCTAGGCGGAGATGAATTTACCATTATTTTAGAAGGCGTTGCCAAAACTAAAGCTGCCACTATTATTGCATCAAAAGTTTTAAATGCTTTCCAAACACCTTTTTTACTTGACGATAAAATACTGACTATTTCACCGTCAATCGGTATCAGCCTGTATCCTGAAGATGCTGACGATACCACTTCGCTGATTAAATACGCTGATACTGCAATGTATCATGCTAAATCTTTGGGTCGAAATAACTTCCAATTCTATACTGAACAATTAAACCAATATGCGACGCGCCACGTTCAATTAGAAGCAGGACTAAAAAAAGCGATTCAAGACAATGAGCTATATTTAGTTTATCAACCTCAATACGATGTAAAGACTGAAAAAATTATCGGCCTTGAAGCCTTAATGCGTTGGGAAAGCCCAGAACTTGGCTTTATTTCACCGGTTGAGTTTATCCCGCTTGCTGAAGAAACAGGCATTATTAATCAAATAGGGAATTGGGCAATTAACCAAGCCTGTAGCCAACTGGCGCTGTGGCATCAACAAGGCTTCGAACATATATCTGTCGCCGTTAATCTTTCTGCCAGACAATTGAAAGCCGATATAATTTCGACCATAGAAGTCGCACTAGCCGTATCAGGATTACCGGCAAGCGCCCTAGAACTCGAATTAACCGAGTCGATGATTATGGGTAATCCACAAGATTCTGTTGCGGTACTATCGCAACTCAAAGCCTTGGGATTAACCATTGCCATTGATGACTTTGGTACCGGATACTCAAGCTTAAGCTATTTGAAACGCTTCCCAATTGATACCTTAAAAATAGATCGTGAGTTTGTTCGTGACATAACAGAAGATCCTGACGATGCAGCCATCACTAGCGCCATTATTACCTTGGCACATAGTTTAGATCTTAACGTGGTTGCTGAAGGGGTTGAAACTCAAGCACAATTAAAATTCTTACGTGATAGAGGGTGTGATCAAGTACAAGGCTTCTTGCTCAGCAAGCCACTAAGTGCTGTTGATTGCCTCGCATTATTAACTCAAGACAAATCTGTAGTTAGCCATTTTTAAGGCAAAATAAAAGCTCCATTTAGGAGCTTTTATGTTTG
>NZ_JACJFI010000088.1 GCF_014164505.1 Shewanella sp. SG41-4
TTTTTAGAATATTTAGAATTAATATGATCAATAGTTTTTTTAATTTTAGATTTAAAATCTTTAGAGTTGTCTGGGTATATCAAAAGAATGGGATAGACCAACTTCATTTTATGTTTTTTTACTTCATCAATAATATTAATAGATGAGTTATCAAGCCATAATTCAACGATTTCTTCTATTTTACTTCCAGTCATAGCAAAGTTATTTGTATGGTTAACCATAGCTAAAACATTTTCCTCTAGATAAGCATCGGTAAATGCTTTATCGAGGCCTTCTATAGCTGATTTAGCACCACTACCTAAAGTATCTCTGAACTTAACTTCTCCAAACCATAGTTCCACGTTGCCATTTTCCTCAACTAAATGATATGAGTCATATCCTTTAGTTTCTGAATTTTCAAGAGGGTTATAAAAATACCCTCTTGAAATTAATGGCTTAGATTTATAAAAATGATAAATCATCAAATAAAGTAGAACTTCTCCAAAAAAACCATATTTTATCTTGGTTTCATTAGTCTGATGTTCTTTGTATTTAATTTTTGTGCGAAGTGCTGCACCTAATAAACTCTCTAGGTCTTTTCCTGTTATATCAAATTCATTAAATGAAGATTCAATTATAGAATTATAAATAATTTCAGATAATGATGAATCACTTACACACTCAAAAGCATCATCTTCTAGCGTACTAATATCAACCCTATCTAACCCTAATTGTTTATTAGGAAGTGAATACCGAAATAACAATGTTTTATCGAGTAATTTAATAAGTGAAGGTCTCACTGATATCTCCAGGAATACAAGAATAAGTGGGTCAGAGTTAACTTTTCACTTGGTGCCTGTATGGTTCAAATGAACTGGCTTTTACAAGCGAATGATTGGCTTCTTCTTCCCTGAAAGGCGTTCTCTTATTGGATTAAGAGCTTGGCCTGCGTTTGTTTTTTATTGGTTATACATTACGCTATTGGGTCTGTTTATTGCAATGGTTTAGCGCACTGTTTTGGACGAAAAGTTGATATAAAATCATTAAAAAGTAGTGTGTTGTAATTTGTGCTCCCACTTCTTTTTGTTCAGGAGAGTTAAATACAAAAAAGCCTGAAGGTTTGCTTCAGGCTTTTTGGTGTCAGTTATCGCGAGTTTAACAGCTCGCTATAGTCTATAAAAGCGGTCTTAAAACTGGTTCATTGTGTTGTCTTTACCAGACGCTTTAAGCGCTTGGTCACCAGAGAAGTACTCTTTATGTGCATCACCGATATCTGAACCAGCCATGTTTTGATGTTTAACACAGGCGATACCTTGACGGATTTCCTTACGTTGAACATTGGCAACATAACCCAACATGCCTTGGTCACCGAAATATTCTTTAGCCAAATTGTCGGTAGACAGTGCTGCTGTATGGTAAGTCGGTAGTGTAATAAGGTGATGGAAAATACCTGCTTCACGGGCCGAGTCAGATTGGAAAGTACGAATTTTTTCATCAGCTTGGATAGCAAGCTCAGTGCCATCGTAATCAACACTCATTAATTGAGGGCGATCGTAAGCTGAAACGTCTTGTCCTGCTTTTTGCATCGCATCAAATACTTGCTGACGGAAGTTAAGCGTCCAGTTAAACGATGGCGAGTTGTTATACACAAGCTTGGCATTAGGAACAACTTTACGGATTTCGTTAACCATGGCACCGATTTGAGATACATGAGGCTTTTCAGTTTCAATCCACAATAAATCAGCGCCATTTTGCAATGAAGTAATACAATCAAGTACACAACGTTCTTCACCCGTACCAGCACGGAACTTAAATAAGCCATTTGGTAGGCGAGCCGGTTTCACCAGTTTGCCACCTTGCTTGAATACCACATCACCATTTTCAAGTTTTGCTGCATCAACGGCTTCAACTTCAAGGAAGCTATTGTATAAATCGCCTAGATCGCCAGCTTCTTTAGTGACAGCAATTTTTTGAGTTAAACCTGCACCTAATGAATCGGTACGCGCAACAATGACGCCGTCATCGATACCGAGTTCTAAAAATGCATAACGAACCGCATTAATTTTTGCTAAAAATTCAACATGTGGCACGGTGACTTTACCGTCTTGGTGGCCACACTGTTTTACGTCTGACACTTGGTTTTCTAATTGAATACAACAAGCACCGGCTTCAATCATTTGTTTTGCCATCAAGTAAGTG
Source organism: Shewanella sp. SG41-4 (assembly GCF_014164505.1). Classification (GTDB taxonomy): domain Bacteria; phylum Pseudomonadota; class Gammaproteobacteria; order Enterobacterales; family Shewanellaceae; genus Shewanella. The sequence continues at coordinate 2,179 of NZ_JACJFI010000088.1, forward strand.
GCTTCTTCGTTACCAAAACCGGCATCAATGTCGGCAATAATAGGTACAACGTGGGTTTCGAAGTTTTCAATTTTGTGTTGAATCGCTGCTTTATCCGACTCTTTGGCACTATCTAATTCGCGGAAAAGACCACCTAGTTCACGAGCATCAGCTTGACGTAGGAAGGTGTATAGCTCTTTAATCAACGCAGCAACAGAGGTTTTTTCATGCATAGATTGGTCAGGTAATGGACCAAATTCACTACGCAGTGCAGCTACCATCCAACCTGAAAGATATAAGTAACGACGCTTGGTGGTTAAAAGGTGCTTTTTAATCGAGATGATTTTCTGTTGGGCGATAAAACCATGCCAGCAACCTAAAGACTGGGTGTACTGCGATGAGTCCTTGTCGTAGTTATCCATGTCTTCACGCATGATCTTAGCAGTGTACTTTGCGATGTCTAACCCAGTCTTAAAACGATTTTGTAGACGCATGCGAGCGACTGACTCTGGGTTGATGGCATTCCATGCACTACCTTCTGAATTAATCAAGGTAGCAGCTTCATCGATATTACTGTTGTAGTGAGTCATGTGTATATTCCTTTAACAAATAGATTAGCGGCAATTGATTACGTTGATAATAATAGTTAGATTTGGTTAAATAAGCCTAATTTATACTTACTATTTTCGGTATTCACCATATGAATGTATCTCGTATCGACTTGAACCTCCTTGTTTATTTAGATGTTTTACTGCGTGAAAGAAACGTAACTAAAGCAGCTGACCAACTTGGGATCAGCCAACCTGCAATGAGTAACGGCCTAAAGCGCTTACGAAACTTGTTTGATGACCCGTTACTTATTCGCACCAGTCAGGGCATGACGCCGACCGAACGTGCAAATGAATTACAACCCATTATCAGTGAGCTGATTATTGGGCTGGAAAAAGCCGTACAACCGCGTGCCAATTTTGATCCACTGGAAAGTGATAAAGTCTTCCGTGTTATGGCAAGTGATTATGCTGAAGCGACGTTAATTCCACCGCTCATTGCCAAGCTTCGTACTCAAGCACCCAACATTATTTTAGATATAATGACCCCAAGTGATGTCAGTTTCCCTGATGTAGAACAAGGAAGAGTCGATATGGTGATAAACCGTTTTGACAGTATTCCGCAATCATTCCATCAAAAAATATTGTGGAGTGATGATTTTAGCTGCTTGATTAGTAAGGGTAATTCTGTGTTAAAGAAGTTTTCTTTAGACAGTTATTTAAAAGCTAAGCATGTGTGGGTGAGTAAAACAGGGATGGGCGTTGGGGTAGGGATGAACCCAGATGATGTTCAGCGTTTAGGCTGGGTAGATGAAGCATTAACTCGAATTGGGGTGAAACGCCAGATCACCGTTTTTACACGCCATTATCAAGCCGCCTGTTTGTTGGCTGAGCAACAAGATTTGATCGCAACCATACCAAGTAAGATGGCACGTCATCACATCAATAATGAACGGGTGAGTATTGTTCCGCCGCCTTTTATTATTCAACCCATCGCCTTAACTATGGCCTGGAGCCCTTTGCTTCAGCATAATCCCGCGCATCAATGGATGCGACAACTGATCACTAAAACCGCAGAAGAGATAAATAGAGGGGATGTTTAACCTTATTGTTATTGTGATTTTTAGTTACGTATATGTTGCAAATTAACCAGAAAACACCATTTTGCCATATCTTTGGTGAATAGTGGTGATAATGAGCATAAATTGGATAAATAAGATAACTTTGATATAGAGTAAAGTATTACTGCGTATGAACAGTAAGCTGTTAACAGTGGAATGAGTTTGCGCGAGTTATTTATGGCTAATGATTTAGAGCCAATGATTTAAGGCTAAGTTTACGGTCAACGCACAGAAATTAAGGTAGGGATATAAAATGACAGCACGTATTCAAGTAGGTGGATTACACATAGCGCAAGCATTGTGGCAATTGGTCGACAGTGACATTTGCCCAGGTACTGGCATTGATTCAGCAACCTTTTGGGCAAAATTTGAGGACATTATTAGCGAATTTTCTCCGGTTAATGTGAAGCTGTTAGAAAAAAGACAACAACTACAACAGCAAATTGATCAATGGCATATTGACCATCCCACCAAAGATTTTGACCCTGCAAAATATAAAGCTTTTCTATATGAAATAGGTTACCTGGTGCCTGAGGGTGAAGCTTTTCAAATTAGCACTGAAAATGTCGACCATGAAATTGCTGCGCAAGCTGGACCACAACTTGTAGTGCCGGTTAAAAATGCTCGCTTTGCGCTTAACGCTGCCAATGCTCGTTGGGGCAGCCTGTATGATGCGCTATATGGTACTGATGCTATATCTGAAGAGGGTGGCGCGGAGCTCACCAAACAATACAATCCGGTACGCGGCAACAAAGTTATCGCTTTTGCCAAACAGCACTTAGATACAGCTTCGCCTTTAGCGCAAGGCAGCCATGCCGATGTGACCCGTTATTATCTCGACGCGGGTGTGTTACGGGTGCAATTAACTGACGGCTCCACCACAACCTTGGCCCAAACCGATAAATGTGTGGGTTACCAAGGTAGTGCTGATGCACCAAGTGCTATTTTGTTAGTTAACAATGGTCTGCATATCGAAATTCAAATAGATCCAAGCAGTGTTATTGGTGGCAGCGATCGCGCTGGCGTTAAAGACTTACTGGTTGAAGCCGCTGTTACCACCATTATGGACTGTGAGGACTCTGTCGCCGCAGTTGATGCTGAAGACAAGGTTGAAGTTTATCGCAATTGGTTAGGTTTGATGCAAGGTAACTTAGTTGCCTCGTTGACTAAAAATGGTAAAGAGATTGTAAGAGAGCTCAATGACGATCGCGTCTATACCGCTGCTAATGCCAACCAGAGTGCCAACCAGAATGCAGAGGTAAAAACAGTCACTTTACCCGGTAGAAGTTTGCTATTTGTGCGTAATGTGGGTCACTTGATGACCATTGATGCTGTGCTGGATAAAAATGGCAACGAAGTACCTGAAGGGATACTTGATGGCATGATAACTGTGCTTGCTGCGATGCACGACCTTAAAGGTAACAATAATGGTCGTAGTAATAGCCGCAAAGGTTCGGTGAATATTGTAAAACCTAAAATGCATGGCCCTGAAGAAGTGCAATTTACCTGTGACCTGTTTACTAAGATAGAAGATGCGCTCAAGCTTCCGCGTAATACTATTAAGGTAGGCATTATGGATGAAGAGCGCAGAACGACACTGAATTTAAAAGAGTGCATTAGGGCTGCGCAAGATCGCGTCGTGTTTATTAATACTGGCTTTCTTGACCGTACGGGTGATGAGTTGCATACCTCAATGCTAGCGGGCGCGTTTGTGCCTAAATCGGTGATGAAGCAGCAAAAGTGGATTAGTGCTTACGAAGATTGGAATGTCGATATTGGGCTTGAATGTGGCTTACAAGGTCGCGCTCAAATCGGTAAAGGCATGTGGCCAATGCCAGATGAAATGGCAGCGATGCTTGAGCAAAAAGCGGCTCATCCTAAAGCGGGCGCAAATACAGCGTGGGTGCCGTCGCCAAATGGTGCCGTGCTGCATTCTACTCATTATCATCAAATTAATGTGGCAGATGTTCAGCAAAAAATTAAACAACGCCCACGTGCTAGCATTGACAGTTTGTTGACCATTCCTTTACTTGCTGAAGGGGTAACACTCACCAATGAGCAAATTGCTTTTGAACTAGAAAATAATGCCCAGGGTATTTTGGGGTATGTTGTGCGCTGGATTGATCAAGGTGTGGGTTGTTCAAAAGTGCCTGATATTAATAATGTCGGCTTGATGGAAGACAGAGCAACCTTGCGAATTTCATCGCAATATTTAGCTAATTGGCTTGAACATGACCTATGCAGTGAAGCGCAATTGATGGCGGCGTTGAAAAAAATGGCCGCTGTGGTCGATACTCAAAATGCCGGTGATCCGCTGTACACTAATATGGCGCCTAACTTTGACGGCATCGCCTTTAAAGCAGCATGCGATCTGATTTTTAAAGGCAAATCTCAGCCTTCTGGTTACACAGAGCCTTTGCTACATGCTTATCGAATTCAAGTTAAAGCTAAAGCTAAAGCAGGTTAATCTTTACCGTTAATACTGGCTCTGAGTGTATGTAGTCACTCAATACATAAGCCCTGATCTTGCAAAGATTAGGGCTTTTTTGTGGTCACTTTATAAGTGGTGTAAGAGTGGTGTCAGAGTAAACGTTTAACGTACCCGCTAGCCTGCGGTGTTTTGAGCAGATTGTTGGGCCGATTTATTTCAGACGCAGAGCTTTTAAGCGTGGGTCACATTCATGATTGTTTTCGCTGTCAGATTAAGCGAGTCTATGTAAAACCGACTAGAAATTAGCTTTATGAAATATTCGTTATTCTCTTTGGGATTACTGTTTAGTAGCCCGACACTGTTTGCTATGGATGTTGACTATACCGCAACGCCTATCAAGATTGATGGGGTTGCCGACGTAGCATGGCAGCAGGCTAAATGGCAGGCTATGCCGTATTTAATGGATGGGGTGTTGCCAGATTCTGCGAGTGATTTTAGCGGTAAATATAAGCTGCTGTGGGATGAGCACTATTTGTATCTGCAAGCTGAAATTACCGACGATGTGTTGCTTGATACCCATGCCGACCCAGCGGTGAATTATTGGGATGATGACACGTTAGAGATTTTTATTGATAGCGATGCCTCAGGCGGCGATCATCAGTTTAACCACAGTGCATTTGCGTACCATATTGGCCTAGACAATCAAGCCGCCGATTATGGCCCAGATAAACAAGCTCACCTGTATACGTCGCATTTAAAAAGTCGTTGGCAGCGCAGTAGCGAGGCGCCTTACAACATGATTTGGGAGGTGGCGATTAAGCTGTATCCTAATGATTTTAAAGAAGACCAGCAAGATAAGCCTTTATTATTAACACCGAATAAAGTGATCGGTTTTATGCTCGCCTATTGCGATAATGATGGCAGCCCAGTAAGAGAGCATTTTATGGGTTCTCATGAGATTACCCCGGTTAATGGTGACAAAAACAGAGGCTTTATTGATGCCAGTGTGTTTGGCAAAATAACCCTGAAACGTTAGTGTCTCCCCCTCTTCAAAAAAATTAGTTTTACAATCAATCGATTTTAATCACAACAGGCGAAACGGATGCCCGATTCAAACAACACTATTGCAGCTCAACAATGGCGACATGCCGATCCTTTTATTATTAGTTGGACTGTCAGCCCGGAACAAATTGATCATTATCAACATGCTAATAATGTCGCTTATGTTAGCCAATTAGAGCAAACCTCTTGGGCACACTCTAATGCGCTTGGGTTAACGATTGAGCAATATAAAACGATAGATAGAGGCATGGCGATTAGCCGCCATGAGATTAATTATTTGGCTGCGGCTTATCTTAATGATGTTATCGATTGTGCTACCTGGATTGTTGAGTGCGATGGCAGGCTAAAGCTGGCGCGCCATTTTGAGTTTATTCGCCGCAGTGACGGTGTGTCTTTACTCACGGCTCGCACCGAGTTTGTGTGTATTGCTTTGTCTAGCGGCCGGCCAAAACGCATGCCCGAAATATTTGCCGATATTTATGGCCGAGCTAGCATCACAGTGTAGCGCTATGCTTATGAGCGTTGGCTGAGATTGTTAGCGTAACATTTTACTTTTGACTATTATTTAACCTGTGCCAGTTAAGGAGATAGACCATGAATGTGCGCGATATTATGACCCCTAATCCAGTGTGTATTAGCCATGAGGCTAGCCTTAAAGATGCGCATCAATTAATGCAAACTCGCAATGTGCGCCATCTGCCGGTGATTTCGGAAACGACAGGGCAATTCATTGGGATGCTAACCCATAAAAAGATGATTGCCATAGTGTTAACCATGCTCAACAAATATGGCCAAGGGGCGCTTGATAGAAAAGAGCGTTACACGCCAATTGCTGAGGTGATGGATACTCAAGTGCAAAAGTTAGGGTTGGATGAGCCGTTAACCATTGTGGTGCAATATTTTATCGACAATAAATTAGGCTGTTTGCCGGTGGTCGATGAGCAAAACCAGGTATTAGGGATTGTCACCTCATCTGATTTTGTCAAACTTTGCCAGCGCCTACTGCTAACGCAAAAGTAACCATTATGCTTAGTCTTTATGGTATTCAGATGAAGTGGGGCATTAATAACTCCAGCCAGAATATTTTCCCTCTGACGGCCTGGCAAATATAAATCAATGTAAAACAAAAAAGCGACCTTCAAGTCGCTTTTTTTTTGGTTGAAAATGCAGACTTAGCCTTAATCACTTAAATGAACAGAGGGTAAGTCAATAACCATATTTATCTTAATGACGCCACAATCTCACGGAAAAATTCGATGGTTTCTTGTTTTGAATTCAATTCATCAAGAAAGCCTAAATCGGCACTGTTTTTAACGATCACCACATTGTGTTTTTGGTTTACATAAATATATTGTCCGTAAACGCCGACACAGAAAAACTCGCCTTGCTCAGCTTCTGGCGGTAACCAAATTTGATAACCGTAGCCTAACTTGCCCACTTGCGGTTGTAGGTAATCCGCTTGTGGGGTGGTTGCGGCTTTTATCCAAGCAGCTGACACGATTTGCTTGCCATTAAATGCGCCATTATTGAGTAATAAGCGGCCAAAGCGGGCGTAGTCACGGGTGGTAACATTTAAGCCGCCTAACGCAAATGCGCTACCTTGAGAATCAGTCAGCCAATAGGCATCGCTTTCCATGCCGATGGTGTTCCAGATATTTTGCTGTAAAAGTTCGATTAATGATTTCCCACTAACTCGCCTGAGTATCATGCTAATCACGTGGGTGTCCATGCTGACATAATGAAATGCTTTGCCTGAGGGAGACTCATTAACCAGTTCACTGGTCATTTGATCTAACGAGCCGCCAATGGCCAGTACACGACCCATTTTGTTAATGTCAGAATAAAAATCTTGATAGTCTTCGTCCCACTTAACCCCAGATGACATTTGTAATACGTGTTTTACTTTGACCTTGCCATAACCGGAATTGGCAAGCTCTGGCAGATAAAAGTCGACTGTTTTTTCAATATCTATGTTGCCAGCATCCACCTGCATGCCGAACAATATCGACACAAATGATTTGGCCATTGACCACGAGATACGTTTGTCATCACTTTTAGTGCCTAGAAAATATTGCTCGTAGGTTATTTTGTCATTTTTAAGCACCAGTAATGCGGTTGTTGCTCTGCGAGTGAGAAACGCTTCGGTATTGGTTGAGCTGTTTCGATAGTTAAACGATTCAGGCAAAGGCGTTAAGGCGACGTCGAACACATAAGGCTCGCCTTGTTTATCGATTTTTTTGTTAAAAAAGACATCCTTCATATTGGAGAAATTATTTACCACGAGGGATTCATCAAATAAGGTGACTACGCTGTATAAGCGATTAACGCTTTGCCAATTAAACGCAACAAGGATGATAAAAATAATAAAAAGGCTTAATAAGCCACCTTTGATGAACTTAAACACAGTCGACATTGACGTTTCCAGGTAGATAAAATTGATGTACTGACAGTAACCTATCGCCATCAGCACGGTAAATCAAATACTTAACAAGCTCGTTTACTCATTACATAACCTATACGGATTAACATTTAGTCAACGTAGCGGTTACAAAGTCATCTATTACTAAAGTAGGTAGTGATAATTAAAGGGACATTACTTTTAATGTATTCTATTGAAATAAATCATTAATTTTATGTTTTGGGGTTTATTTTAAAGTGACATTACACTAGAGTATGCGCCGCTAGGGAAGCACGTAGGCCAACAGTACGGTTAGGCGACGTTTAAGGTAAAGGATGAACCCATTTGGTTAATCCACTCTATTTATCTGCTTGAATCACCTAGCGTAAAATAATCAAATAAAGGAATGATTGATGAAAAACGTTACTGCATTAGCACTAGTATTAGGTTTTGCTGCTCTACCAGCGGTCGCTGCACAAGATGCACCATTTCACCATCAAGCAGGTCTAGAATATTCTGCTAATACTGAAGAGTTTGGTGATGGTCTGTGGGATCTAAACTACCGTTTCTATGTTGATTCAGTATCACAAGAAAAAGGCCCATATGCATTAAATGGCTTTTTAGCACAATCTACCAATGTTGGCGCTAGCTATTCAATGATTGATGATGCTGACCTTGATATTTTCACCGTCGATGGCACGTATGTTTTCGATTCAAAGTGGTTTGTTGGCGCGGCAATTCAACGTTACGACGCAGGTGCTTTCGATACTGATACGTACAAACTTGATGTAGGTTACTACTTCAACGACAGCTCTAAAGTAGCTGCATTCTATGTTGATGGTAGCGATATAGATTCTATTTATGGTGTTGAAGTTCGTAGCTTTATCGATCTAAAAAGCACTACAGGTATCGACTTAGGTGCAATGTGGACTCATACCGATGCTGACGATATGTTTAACGTAAACGCTGACTGGTATGTAACCAAAGCATGGTCTGTTGGTTTAGGTTATGCAGATGACGGTTTTGACGATAACTTTACTGCAAAAACCGCTTACTGGTTACGTATGAATGACGCTTTTTCTGCTACGTTTGAACTATCAAAAGTACTTGATTCTGACGTAGACGGTTTCGGTGCTGCAATTGGTGTTGTTGGCCGTTTCTAAGCTAAAAGCTATCAAGAGTAGCTTATCTAAAGCTTATTGATATCGATCATTTACCCCCAAAAAAAGGAGCCTTAACCAGGCTCCTTTTTTATTAGCCGATAAATACTGACTTAGCCTTAGTCCTTGAATGAGCAATCGTTAAGTCAACGGCATTGTTTATACCATCGCATCACAAACAGTTTTGCTATCGACAAATTGTTCAAAACTGATGACTTTTCCATCTTTAAGTGTCCAAAGATGGGCTACTCTCGCCTTGAAATATCGGCCAGTGGCTTTATTGGTTCCGCTATATGTACCATAAGCAAAAACCTTGTTACCTGCGGCAAGATAGTCTTCCACTGCAAAATTGTAATCAATCCACTCAGTGCTTAAACGAGCAAATACATTTTGTTCAATCTCATCAAATCCTTGATACGTCCCAGCATAAGGGAAGCCGGCAGCTTCAGTCCAACGTGTCTCGTTTGAAATATAACGCTTAAGATTTTTACCGTTGTCTTCTGAGGTTTTACCTTCATAAGTACTTTTAATAATGTCTAGATTTGTCATGAATGAGGTTCCGTATTTTTAGGTATTGATTGCAGCTTAATGCAACATAAGAAGCGAGATAATAGAAAGGCTATTATCTCGAGTTGAGGTTGATTTATGCTGTGGTGCTTAGCCCCAAGGCATTTCGCCCATGATAACTTTTGCACTTAAACCCAATATGCTGTCGCCGCCAATATTTGGATAAATGTCTTTCATTTTGGCCATTAATTCCTCTGAATTGGCTGCCGATTTGGCTGCAGTTTCAAACTCTTCAATGTACTGGCGGGTGAATTTAACCGCTTGAATGGTCATCGGCTTGTCGCCCAACATATGCCCAGATATCACCGTTGTAGGGTTTAGCTTTTCAATAACATCAAGGGTTTTATACCAATTTTGGCGCGACTCTGGCGTTTTACTATCAGCTAAAAAAACGTGCATATTGTTAAAAATCACCACGCCCCCAAGGATTGTTTTACTGGAAGGGATCCAAACAAAAGTATGTTTTGGATCGTGCCCCTCAAGGCCAATAACGTTAACCTGTTCACCATCAACGGTTAAGGTGTCGCCTTGTAGTACTTCTGGCACTACCAGTGTTTGTGGTGCATTTTCTTTAAGGATAGGCCCCCAGTAGGCTTTTTTAGACGCCATTGTGGCCTTTATGTATTCTTGGGTTGTGGCAGATGACAACACCTTGGCATTGGGGTAGGCAGCGGTAATCACATCAAGTCCAAAATAATAATCTGGATCCCCATGACTAATGTAAATAGTCGTCAGTTTTTTACCTGACTGTTTTATCAGCTCAACTACAGCCTGTGCGTCATTACGCTGAAACTGAGCATCCACTAAGATGGCTTCTTTGGGCCCTGTAATTAGCACTGAGCTAACAGGGAACATGCTCTTTTCTTGTGGATTAAACACGGTCGTTGTTAATGTTGCACTGACAGCGCTGGCGGATACTGCCATCATAGTTAACATCGCGCTTGCCTGAATTAATTTTGACAAAAATTTCATAATCACCTCTAAAATGCTGCAGTTGCAGCGACTAAATATTGTATTGATAACGGTTTAAGCTAAAAGGTTTACTGGAGCCAAACACACCATTTATAACGTTGCCAATGGCGGTTTAGCGTCAGCCGCTAAAGTATTTTGACGACATCTTCGAAAGCGAGACGCGGTCCTCTAGGATAGTTTTTAGTGGCATCGCCATAACCAATATTGATGATGAAGTTAGACTTGTAACGACCCTCTGGGAAGAAGGTGTCATCGACCACCTTGTTGTCAAATCCGCTCATAGGGCCGCAATCTAAACCAAGACTACGAGCCGCCATGATGAAATACGCGCCTTGTAAACTTGAGTTTCTAAACGCAGTTGTATCTCGGAAACTTTCATTGTTTTCGAACATGTCTTTAGCCGTCGGATAAGCAGGGAATTGCTTTGGTAAGTTGTTATAAAACTGCGTGTCTGAAGCAATGATCACCGAGGCCGGTGCTGCTAGGCTTTTTTGCTGATTACCCGGAGCTAACGCTTTATTTAATTTCTCTTTTGCGTCCGCACTTTTTACCACCAAATAATAACCAGGTTGGCAGTTCATGGATGTTGGTGCCCACTTCATTAACTCATAAAGTTGTTTAATCAATTCATCTGGCACGGCTTTATCCGTAAAAGCATTAAATGTGCGAGCTTCGGTAAACAGTTGATTGAGTGCCTTTTGATCTAGTGCCTTCTGATTTAGCGCTTTAGTGTCCAATGTAGTATTCATATTGTTTTCCATATTGTATTTAAGTCATGTCTTGTTGAGTAACAGTTGTTTAATCGACGGTATCCATTGATTGTTTTACATAAGCAATCCACTGCCCTGTTTGGCCGTAATAACGGCTGTGGTCTAATTTGGTAAATGCACCATCTGAATGTTCAAACGCAAATGTAGGGAATCCACTTGAACCGACTAAATCCAACATATGTCCTGCTTGGCGAATATGCTGCTGCGTTTTCTCGCCATTAAAAGCATCAAATGCACTGATGAAACCGTTTGAACTCAAACCGAGTTCATTAGCAATACTAGTTAGATTTTTAATATTTGATTGAGAATAGCCATCGACAAATTGGGCTATTTGCATTTTGTGCAACATGGATAGCGGATTAATCCCTAAGGACTCAGCCGCTAAAAGTGCAGCAATGGGAGTGTCAGAATCGACAATGCGTTGTTTATCTTCTAATAGTATCGAGTAGTAGGTTTGACTAAATACTTGACCAGTTAATGCGGTGATCCTATTGTCCATTTCTTTTATGCGCTGATGAAAACTTACCGATAATGACCCTTTTTTTGCGCCTGAAAATAATCCACCGCCATGCATCTTAATTTCGATGTTTGTCAATTGAGTGAGCGCATCTAACAGTGGTGCAGCGGCATAGCACCAACCACATTGTGGATCCATGATGAAATGTAAGGTCTTCATTGTTGTCCTGTCAAAGCCGTAAATTGAGTTGATGACGCAAGTGTAAATTGCAAATATGTTGCAACAAACCCTATTAAGGGTAATAGTTAGTTGCACAAATCGAACATATAGGCAGAGAATGGATAGAATTACCGCAGCACAGGTCTTTGTTAGAATTGTTGAGCAAGGCAGTATGGTCGGTGCAGCTCAGTCATTGGATATGTCACGGTCTATGGTGACAAGATATTTAAGCGAAATGGAACGCTGGGCGGATGCGCAATTGCTTCATCGCTCTACTCGAAAGCTCACACTCACCGCAGCAGGTGAAAAAGCATTTGAGAATTGCCGATCTATACTCGATTTTGCTAAAGAAGTATCTGCCCCGCTTGCATCTGAGCACGCGGCGCAACCAGAAGGCACTATTCGTATTGCTTGCTCTCAATTTGTTGCAGCAGATTTATTGCCAGCCGTCATTGATGCATTTCTAGATGAATTTCCAAAAGTGCACATTGACGTGCATATCAGTAACCAAGTTACCAATCTCGTTGAAGACAGAATTGATTTGGCAATACGCATAACCAATGAATTAGATCCCAATATTATTGCGCGTCCTCTTGGGCGGTGTCGTTCAGTATTGTGTGCAACAGAAGCGTATTTAAAGCGCAATGGTTATCCTGTTTATCCTGATGACTTAGCCAAACATAACTGTCTTATTTATTCTAATTTTGGTAAAAGTTTGTGGCATTTCACTAAAAATGAGCAAGCGGTTGTGACTTCAGTATCAGGTAATTACAGTGCCAATGAATCGTTGTTATTACTACAATCAGTGCTTAAAGGGCGCGGTATTTCCTTACAACCTAAACACGCAGTACAAGCTATGATCAACGACAAGAAACTAGTTCATGTATTGCCCAATTACGAGCCTGTATCCTTGGGGGTTTATGCGATATATCGTTCTAGAAAACACCAATCCATCGCGATACGAAAACTACTAGATCGCTTGGTCGATCATTTTGAAATAACTGAGACTTAGTTGAAAATGTGGTGGGGAGTAATCTTATTTATATTGTTTAAAATGGTGTCATATTTTCTTAGGAGGCATAGTTTTTGCTGTTAGTTTTCAATTTAATCTTTAAATTTATGGTGACTAATTGCCATGGTTTTGTTGGTTGGATGCATAATATTGTCAATAAGGTTTGAATCTAATTGATACTTAAACAGCGCGCTTTAAGAAGCTTGACTGGAAAACTCGAGGGTTTCTTACTTAGCCATTAACTCGTCTTGAAAACCTAAATCAGCACTGCTTTTATTTATCATGCATTGTTTTTTGGTTTATATAAATATATTGCCTGTATACGCCTGCACAAAAGAATGCACGTTATATAGGCTTATCTGAACCGCTTAATGCGAAAGCTGTGCTTTGGGCAGACTCATGTACAAGTTTATCGATTATTTGATCTACCTCCCTCGCTTAAAT
>NZ_JACJFI010000089.1 GCF_014164505.1 Shewanella sp. SG41-4
CTTCCGTCGTAAGTTTAATGAAGAGCTACAAAACTGGTTAGACGAGCTTCGTTCAGAAGCGTTTATTGAAGTCATTGAGCCAGAAACAAAACGAGGCTAAGCAAAACTAATGACTAAACGTATTGCCATCACTCCCGGCGAACCAGCAAGTATTGGTCCCGACTTAGTCATCAAACTCGCTCAACAGGCATGGCCTGTTGAGTTGGTTGTTTGTGCCGACCCCAATTTACTGATCACACGAGCAAAAATGCTTGGGCTACCTTTACAGCTAAGATCATATGAAGCATCTCAGTCACCAATACCACAAGCGGCAGGCACGTTAACTATTGCTCCGTTTACATTAGCCGAAGAGGTTAAATGTGGGGTATTGAATGAAGCTAACAGCGCTTATGTAGTAGAAACGTTGCGTTACGCTGGTGAAAAAAACATGTCGAATGAATTCGACGCTGTGGTAACCGGCCCGGTGCATAAAGGTATTATTAACCAAGCAGGCATTTCGTTTAGCGGCCATACCGAATTTTTTGCACTACAAGCCAATTGTTCTGATGTTGTAATGATGCTTGCCGCGCCAGGTCTGCAAGTTGCGCTAATGACCACTCATATACCTTTAGCCTATGTGGCTAAAGCGATTACCCGCGACAGACTGCACCATATTATTAGTATTTTGCATCGCGAATTAGTCAGTAAATTTGATTTAGGTTCTCCTAAAATTTATGTCTGTGGCCTCAATCCACATGCGGGAGAAGACGGTCATTTAGGCCGTGAAGAAATTGATATCATCATACCGGCGCTCAATGAATTACGAGCACAAGGTATGGATATAGTTGGTCCATTGCCAGCCGATACGTTATTCCAGCCTAAGTATCTTCAAGAGGCTGACGTCGTATTGGCAATGTATCATGACCAAGGATTGCCGGTGCTTAAATCGTTAGGCTTTGGCAAGTCGGTCAATATCACCTTAGGTTTACCTTATATACGTACCTCTGTTGATCACGGAACCGCGCTGGAATTAGCTGGCACTGGTAAAGCAGACTGCGGCAGTTTTACCTGTGCATTAAACAAAGCCATCGAATTGGCCTCAAAAAGTAAGTAACCCATTTTAATGAGTAATAAAGTACATTTAGGCCACACGGCCAGAAAGCGATTTGGACAAAACTTCTTAACTGATCAAGGCGTGATTAGCAGCATTGTAGGCGCTATCGCACCAGATAATGACCATGTTATGGTTGAAATTGGACCCGGCTTAGGTGCATTAACTGAACCTGTTGCAGATATGATTGACAACCTAACCGTTGTTGAATTAGACCGTGACTTGGTTAAACGTTTACAGTATCACCCAATACTTAAAGACAAACTAACCATTCACCAAGGTGATGCGTTACAGTTCGATTTTGGTCAGTTGCAACAAGCTGGCAAGAAAATGAAAGTGTTTGGAAATCTTCCTTATAATATTTCAACACCACTCATGTTTCATTTATTTGAGTTTGCCGAACAAATAGAAACAATGCATTTTATGTTGCAAAAAGAAGTGGTTTTGCGCTTATCGGCAAGCCCAGGCACAAAAGCTTATGGCCGCTTAACGGTAATGGCGCAATATTACTGTCAAGTAGTTCCAGTGTTAGAAGTACCACCGACAAGCTTTACCCCGGCTCCTAAAGTTGACTCTGCGGTGATTAGATTACTACCATACGAAGTCAAACCTTGGCCATGTAAAAATGTTGATGTGTTGAGACATTTAGTCACGACAGCATTTAATATGCGCCGTAAAACGCTGCGTAACAATTTGAAAACATTATTGTCAGACGAAGATTTTGAAACACTGCAAATTGATTCGAGTCTGCGGCCAGAACAAATTAGTGTCCCACAATATGTGGCAATGGCTAATATGTTGTGTGATAAAAAAGATTAATTATAAAGGCATGCTGATACTGAGCATGCCTTTTCGTTTTAGGACATAAAAAACATGAGCCAAGTTGAATCGCCTATTAAAATTAAAGTCGACACCCAATACTTAGAACAACAATCAGATGTCGCCGATAATAAATACCTTTTTAGCTATACCATTACTATCATCAATCTAGGTGATAACAAAGTGACTCTTAAAGACCGTCATTGGATTATCTCTAATGCTGACGGCGAACAGAATGAAGTAAAAGGCCCTGGTGTTGTTGGTGAAACTCCCACAATTGCACCTAATACTGCCTACCAATATACCAGTGGCACAGTAATGGAAACACCGGTGGGCTTTATGCAAGGTTTTTATGGTATGGAAAACCATAAAGGAGAACGATTTTTAGCGACTATTCCGCCTTTTCGTCTTGCTGTTCCTGGGATATTTCAATAATCCATGGCACACTATTTTGTCGGCGATGTTCAAGGATGTTACTCAGAGTTACAACTATTATTGCAAAAAGTGGCCTTTAACCCATCCAAAGATCAACTTTGGGCTGTGGGCGATCTAGTGGCCAGAGGTTCTGAGTCGTTAGCAACACTTCGCTTCTTCGAATCATTACAAGATTCAGCAAAAGTTGTACTGGGTAATCACGATTTACACCTTTTAGCCCTTCACGGAAAGCTAAAACGAGCCAATCCTCAAGATCATCTTGATGAATTACTCACAGCTCCTGATATCGCTAGTTTAGTCAATTGGGTCCGTCAACAGCCTTTAGTCAGAACCTTACCTGAACACAACATCATCATGACCCATGCAGGTGTACCGCCACAATGGGATATAAAGACTCTTGAAAGTGAAGCAGACCAAGTCAGTATCGCATTACAGCAAGATGATTATCTAAGTGCAGTAATTGCCAAAATGTACACAGAAGATTCTGAGCACTGGTCTCCATCGTTGCATGGTATCGACAGACTACGTTACTGTATTAACGCATTAACACGTATGCGTTTTTTGCACCTTGATGGTCGTCTTGATTTTAAATGTAAATTACCACCCAGTGAGCAACACTCTACCGAATTACGACCATGGTTTGAGTTTGCATCAAAGACGGTGCCGCAAAACACCTTAATATTCGGTCATTGGGCAGCATTAATGGGCCAAACAAATAATCCGCACATTCTGGCATTAGATACAGGTTGCTGCTGGGGAGAGCATTTAACCATATGGCATCTTGAAGGGAATGAAATAATTACCCAAAAAAGGTTAATTTAACGTTAAACTAAAGTACCATTTAGCCGATAGCTAAATGTAGAATTTATTATGCTTGCCTGAGAAACAATTACCCTATAATAAATTCGATATTTTAAGACTAGATGCCGCATCAAAATCAGGATCAAATAATAATAGCCGGAGTACTGTATGAAAATTAATGTAGCGACCAGAGTCATTGGCGGTTTTTCCGTGGTGACGCTGTTATTGATGGTTCTCGGTGGTGTGACTATGCTGAGTAACGACAGTATTAAAGATGGGACGACTATTCTCAAAACTATCAGTTTACCTGCTCTGGAAACGACAAGCATTTTAAGTGCAAATTTAAGCAGCCAACAAATTGAGGCTCTACTTGCCTATTACAGTACTCATTCATCTAAAATTCCAGCAATACAAAAGCAACTTTCTGACTTAGACAATAAATTTAAACAGGATCTAACTCGCTTAAATAACTTAGTCAATAAACAAACTCAGCTTACAGCCCCACTGAGCACGTTGACTAATAGCTACAATCTTTATCAAACCAGTGCCATAAAAATGATATCAGAGCGCGAAAAGGCACTCAGCTTGCAAGAAACGTTACTCAAAATGCGTGGTAACCTCGAAAATGCAGCCGATGACTCCTCATCTATCTTGTTAGACATTATCGATATGGAAACCAGTGAAGATCAAACAGAACGCAGTTTGGCGGCATCAGCGAGTCTGGTCGATGGAACATTTATCAATATCATTACCACTATTTATGATTTAGTAGGGGCAACTGAACAAAGCAAATATGACCTTATCATAAAAGAACTCGATTATATGGTCAGCGAAGCTACATCAAAACTGGATCATATTGGTCAGCAAGGCAGTGGTATTGTAAGCAGTTTAGTTTTAGATGATTTAACAGCAGAAAGCGCAAAAGTATTTAACTTGCTTAAAGGCAGCAACTCAATTGCCGCTCTAAAACAGCAACAATTAGATCATGAGTTTGCCGCGGCTAAACAATTAGAAGAAACCCAAAGTAAAGTTAAAGACGTAAACATAAAAATGACCGTGTTAGCAAAATCAATCGATACGTTCGCGAGTGACATAAGCACTGCAGCGTTGGAAATTATTGATTCGGCAGCCATTAAAACGCTACTTGTGGTGTTAACCGCGATCATCGTCGCCATCATTGTCAGTATTGCAGTTGTTAAGCCATTAACTCTCTCGTTAGAAAAAGTTAATAAAGCCTTAAATGTACTAGCATCTGGTGATTTGACACATAAATTAGATGACACTGGCCATGATGAATTCGCAGAATTAGCCAAAAACTGCAACCGATTGGTCGATAGCCTCCGTAGTCTTATTATCGGAATAGTTGATCGTTCAAATCAATTAGCTGCTGCAGCAGAAGAAACATCAGCAATTACCTCACAAACCACTATCGGTATTCAAGAGCAAAAGAGTCAAGTCGACCAAGTTGCTGCTGCAACTACACAATTGAGTTCAAGTGCACAACAGGTATCAATGAGCGCCGACCAAGCACTGAATGAGATTAAACAAGCTGACCAAGAAACACAGCACATGCGCACTCTTGCAGAAGAAAGTAAAAATACCATTCTTGCTCTTGCTGAAGAAGTCGCCAAAGCCGGTATTGTAATTAATAAAGTTCATTCCGATAGTGCATCAATTGGGTCAATTTTAGATGTGATCCGTGGAATTGCAGATCAAACTAACTTACTTGCTCTAAACGCCGCGATTGAAGCCGCTAGAGCGGGTGAACAAGGTCGAGGCTTTGCCGTTGTTGCTGATGAAGTGCGTAACTTGGCGTCACGCACCCAGCATTCAACCAGTGAAATTCAGCAAATGATTGAAGTATTACAACTTGGCACCCAACAAGCCGTTGCTGTAATGGAATTGGGTCGTACTCAAGCAGAAAGCTGTGTTGAAAAGAATGAACAATCAAATCTAGCTTTGGAGACGATTAGTAAATCGGTTCACAGAGCCTTTGATTCTGGTAACCATATTGCTCAAGCTGCGCAAGAGCAAAACATTGTTAGCCAGCAAGTTTCAGAAAAGCTTGAACATATAGCTTCTATCTCTGAAGAAACCTCAATAGGTGCGGATCAAACAGCTCAATCAAGTCAGCAAGTGGCTATGCTTGCTGAAGAACTACAAGCGTCGGTACGCGAGTTCAAGGTGTAATCCATACCATTAAGTGAGTATTGACAAATAGGCCCTTAATGGGCCTTTTTTGTTGCCGGTGATTGTTGATTGAAAGTGGCTTAAACCAATAATACCAATCTCATTAAATATCTGGTCAGTTCAGAGTCTCTGAGGTTTTTCAATTCAAGGCGCATTGATGTAGAAATGGCTGTTGCCTTTTAAATCGATGCAACACAGAAGTGGAATACCTGAGAGACTCCATTCTGGCGGGTTTCAAAGTACTTTATGCTTCGTTAGATGTTTTCAAAATACGACTGCATGGTCTATTTTTTTCCATAAAAAATAAGACATTCCCACCATCCATGGCGGTCAGATGCTGGAGGTAGAGTAACGCAGGAGCTAGTTACCGAGACTCACTATTCGCTTCAATCAGCTGCCTTGCCTACAGCACTTTGAACTCCCGTTGAAAGATCACATATTTAATAGGATTGGTATAACTGAACAGC
This sequence comes from Shewanella sp. SG41-4, assembly GCF_014164505.1. Taxonomy (GTDB): domain Bacteria; phylum Pseudomonadota; class Gammaproteobacteria; order Enterobacterales; family Shewanellaceae; genus Shewanella. The sequence goes on from NZ_JACJFI010000089.1 coordinate 5,803, forward strand.
CAACAGATTACATTTAAAATGTACTAATTCAACGAATGTGTAAGCCTTTAGTGCAATAAACAACACTCCCAGAAATGAAGGGACAGCTCTCTCATTAATAAAATGAGCCTTAGACTCAAATAGATAAATAAAAAGTTGGTAGTTAGTAGTTAGTAGTTAGTAAGCAAACTGACAGTGGGAGGTAAATAACAAACCTAGAGACCAAAGACAGATGTAATTGTAATGACCCAATCAACAAAAGAGGTAAATTATGGTCATAAAAAATGCCGATAATTGCTTATCGACATTTCTAATTTATATTGACTGTTCCCTACGATTACACATCGTCAGAATTAGCCACCTGTCCGACCTTTAATCGCGGCAGTAATTGGGCTACCTTCATGACCATTGGCAAGTGCCCAGTCTAAAATAGTTTTACCATCAGCTTCTGGCGTAGCTAAATCAGTTGAAGGTAAACGTTTTGCGATAAACTCGCCGACATCATTAGCATTTGAATTGTAGGCAGTACGCAATAAACTGCTGCCATCACAAGAAATACCAGAATAAACATTACGTAACTTAACACGACTTTCTTTCATTTTTTTACGTAAACGACTTTTGTCGTCTGATTTTACATAATCACAAATATTTGCAACTAATTGATCTGTCTCGGCAATAGCAGGCGCTGACACTGACACAAAAGACGCTGCAATCAGGGCTGCAATAGCTACAGGCAATAGACGCATCTGACACTCCTTTATATTATAATTTTATATAACTATGTATTGAAATCATGATTCAGATAACTTCTACATATTAATTTCAGGGATAAACCCTAATAATTTAACACTTTTTGAACAAAGTGTTAAAGCTATATTGCAATCCTTTGTCGTTTGTTGCAGTAACTGAGTTCTGTAATTGCCACGAACCATCGTCCCATTCAGGAAATACAGTGTCACCGTCAACGTCTAGGTCAATTAAAGTAAGGTACAGAACATCGGCTTTAGGCAGTAATTGTTGGTAAAGCTGACCACCACCAATCACAACTAATTCGTCACAATCACCCGCCATTGTCATGGCTTCGTCAAAAGTTGTAACGCAAGTGACACCTTCAATACTCAACTGACTATTACGGCTAATTACAATATTGTGACGCCCTGGTAACGGCCTGCCGATTGACTCAAATGTTTTGCGTCCCATCACGATGGGTTTAGACAGCGTCATTGCTTTAAAATGGCGTAAATCTTCAGGTAGATGCCACGGCATCTTGTTGTCTCTACCTATAACTCTGTTCTTGGCCATAGCGGCAATCATTGCGATACGCATTGAAGCAAAATCCTTATGGTTAAATAATCGGTCTGGTGCGATAGTAAAGTAAACTAGGCAACGCTAAGCCAACTGCCAACGCCCCAAGAATAAATACTGTTTTTAACCCGTTAACGATGACTTGAGCTGTGAGTTCGGGACTGACCTGACTTTGTGCCGTTAGCTGAATTAATGCTATGACGGTATTAAATGCATAAGTTCCTGGCACCATGGGAATAATTGCTGCCACGGCGTACATCAAAGGTGGGGCTAGGTGACGTTTAGCAAACTGAATAGTAATCAAGCCGACAATGGCGGCTGCGATAAATGTCGCCCATTCAATTGGCATTGAAAAATGTAATAAAAAAGTTCTTGAACTGTGGCCGATGGCGCCTGCAATGGCACAATAAATTAAATAGCGTTTAGGCACATTAAACACCATCGCAAAGCCGACCGCAGGTATAGACGAAAAAAAAGCATCATGTAGCAATAAACTTAGAAAGGATAACATTAAAAAATCCCTCCCATTTGCATCGCAATCGTAATACCAATAACCGATGCTAAGGTTAATAGGGTTGCATGACCCCAACGAGAGATGCCCACATTCATGTGGCCTTTAACCATATCAGAAATTGCGTTAATCAACGGGAAGCCTGGCACTAGCATCAACACGCTTGCCGCCATTGCTGCTTGAGGTGTTTCGGAGACGGCTCCAAGATAGCTAATTTGAGCAATAGCCGTGATCACAAATGCTGTCAGTGAGAAGTTAACCAATAAATTAAAATGTCGAGATGCCAGAAAAAGACGTACTATCATTCCAACCGACGAGGCAAAAAATGTAATTAAACATGCCATCATGTCGCCATCAAATAAATGACAGAAACTTGCGCATGACAAACCTATCATAGGGACTACAGCAATTGCGGGGTATGTTTTAGGGGAAATATGAGCGAGACGTCTACGAACTTCATTGGCACCGTAAATACCCTTTTCTGCTAGTATGCAAATTCTTTGAAGTTCACAAATCACCATCATATTAATGCCATGAGCACGAATACGACGGGTTGTGGTAACGCATCGGCCGTGTACCAAGCTAGTTAATACTAATGCATTGGATGAAATGGATAATTCAATGCTAGCAATACCGAGAGCTTTACCAAGGCGCTGACTAATCTCTTCAACGAGATCAGACTCAGCACCATACGCCAATAGCAGTTGCGCACAGCGCACTACAAGGCGGGTAATTTCATTTTGGCTATCTTCGTACACGACGTCCTCAAATGAGTTATTTAACGTTGATAGATGACTTCCACATCATAGTCATCATCATCAAAATCTTCGTCAAATTCATCATCATAGTTTTCATTAGTGTTTTCATCTTCAACGCTATGGTAATTATCCCATTTGAATTCAACGTCAGCATCAGCGGTAATTTCTTCCACAATAGCCGGTAAACTTCTAATGTAATCAAGCATCTTGATGCTTAACTCTTCAGTTCCTGTTCGATTGTAAGCTGACATAGTATAAATATCACCTTGCCAATCTAACTCTTTGACAATACGGTCTATTTTAGCTTGTATCTCTTCATCTAACAGTAAATCAGTTTTGTTAAACACTAACCAGCGCGGTTTAGCCGCTAGTTTTGGAGAGTATTTCTCAAGTTCACCAACAATTGCGCGAGCAGAATAGACAGGATCTACGCCATCAATAGGTTCAATATCGATAATGTGTAACAACATACGGCAGCGTTCAAGATGCTTTAAGAAACGAATACCTAAACCGGCACCTTCAGCAGCACCTTCAATGAGACCTGGGATGTCAGCAATAACAAAGCTTTGGCCTGGACGTGGGTTAACCACACCAAGGTTAGGAACTAAAGTTGTAAACGGATAGTCAGCAACTTTCGGCGTTGCACGAGATACCGATCTGATAAAGGTTGATTTACCAGCGTTTGGCATGCCTAGTAAACCCACATCAGCAAGCAGTAATAACTCAAGTTTAATTGAGCGTACTTCACCTGGGGTGCCTAATGTTTTTTGGCGCGGTGCACGGTTAGTACTGCTTTTAAAACGGGTGTTGCCTAAACCGTGAAAACCACCTTTAGCAACAAGAAGCTTTTGGCCATTTGCAGTAAGATCGCCAAGTGATTCATCGGTATCTTGATCGAGAGCACGAGTACCTACTGGTACTTGAAGAACTAAATCACTACCACCATGCCCTGTACAATCACGGCCACGGCCATTGGTGCCACGTTCAGCCATATGAAAACGAGTAAAACGATAATCAATCAACGTGTTCAAGTTTTCGTTAGCTTGCAGATACACACTGCCGCCATCACCACCGTCACCACCATCTGGACCACCATCTGGAACATACTTTTCGCGTCTAAAACTTACGCAACCGCTTCCGCCGTCACCTGCTTCTACGCGAATATTCGCTTCATCAACAAACTTCATACTGACTCCTGACGCCACTTAATCTGTAATTATAATCCCAATCATTGGAATTTGCAGGAAAGCGCTGAAGATAGCATTCATCACGATATCGCCTACTGCATATAAACAAAATCATTAAACTATCAATAACAGTTTAATGATATAAAAAACACAAAAGCCCCACCATAGGCAGGGCTTTCGAGATCTAGCTTATAAAGAGTTAAGCTTCGATGCTAATAAACTTGCGGTTATTAGCGCCTTTAACTTCAAACTTTACTTTACCGTCTGTTAATGCAAACAAAGTATGGTCACGACCAATACCTACGTTTACACCAGCGTGGAACTTAGTACCACGTTGACGAACGATAATGTTACCAGCTAGAACTGATTCACCGCCAAAGCGCTTAACACCAAGACGTTTACTTTCTGAATCGCGGCCGTTACGAGTAGAACCGCCAGCTTTTTTATGTGCCATGAGTTAGACTCCTAAATTATGCGTTAATCGCAGTGATTTTAACTTCGGTGAACCACTGACGATGGCCCATCTTCTTGTCGTGATGCTTACGACGACGGAACTTGATAATAGTTACCTTTTCGCCGCGACCGTGGCCAACTACTTCAGCTACGACTTTACCGCCAGCAACTAAAGGAGCTCCAACATGTACTGTTTCACCATCAGCGATCAATAAAACTTGATCGAATTCTACGGTTTCACCAGTAGCAACTTCTAATTTCTCTAAACGAACTGTATGACCTTCAGCAACACGGTGTTGCTTTCCGCCACTTTGAAAAACAGCATACATGGCTATTTTACTCCAAATGACTAACACACTAACTCATATTATTGACGAGACTAGGTGCTAAAAAACTTTTAATGACAATGGGCGCGGATTCTACGCGAAGAATTATCATCAGGCAAGTCATAATTCACTATAAAATAAAAAAGACCTTATCACTGCACACTATTCATCAATAGCTAATGTGGAACCATTAAAATTTAGTTAACATTAATATGTTAAATTATAGCTACGTTTTATAGATGGGTTGGCATGAATCCAGCTAATTATTACAGAATTAGGATTCAGTATACTCAAATTGTAGAAATACATACTTTGAAAAATAGCACTGATATCCTGTAAGATATGCGCTCTAATTCGATATGACTAATTAAGGGTGCAAGCCTGTCGCCCAACAACCAGAGACTATTATGGATTTAAACGCCATTCGTCAACTGGCTGACACTGATATGCAAGCAGTCAATCAGCTGATATATAAACAACTTGAATCTGATGTAGCCCTGATTAATCAATTAGGCTTTTACATTATCAATGGCGGTGGTAAGCGCTTACGTCCGTTATTATCAGTATTAGCCGCACGAACCGTTGACTACCAAGGCGAACATCACCTTAAACTCGCAGCAATCATCGAATTTATCCATACGGCGTCGCTGTTGCACGATGATGTAGTAGATGAGTCTACATTGCGCCGCGGCCGTGAAACTGCCAATGCCTTATTTGGTAATAGCGCTAGCGTGCTCGTAGGTGATTTTTTATATACTCGTTCATTTCAAATGATGACCGAACTCGAAAATATGAAAGTGCTACAAGTTCTGGCTCATACCACTAACGTACTCGCTGAAGGTGAGGTTTTACAGTTGATGAACTGTAATGACCCTGATACAACCGAAGCGAACTACATGCGGGTGATCTACTGTAAAACCGCAAAATTGTTTGAAGCGGCAACTCAATTAGCCGGTGTTTTAGCCAATGTAAACCCAGAACAAGAACAAGCATTAGCTGATTACGGCAAATACCTCGGTACTGCTTTTCAATTAACTGATGATTTACTTGATTACACGGCGAACACTGATGAACTAGGTAAAAACATTGGTGATGACCTTGCTGAAGGAAAACCAACGTTACCGCTTATTTATGCCATGGAAAATGGTTCTGATACCGCTAAAAAACTGATTAGAGAAGCGATTGAGCAAAGTGATGGCACCAAAGCGATTGACGAAATTTTGGTAGCGTTAGAAGAGTCAGGAGCATTAGTTTATACTCAGGATAAAGCTCAAGCAGAAGCACAGAAGGCCATTGACGCGCTGAGTATATTTCCTGACAGTGACTACAAACAAGCATTAATTTCTTTAGCTCATTTGTCGGTTAATCGCAGCAGTTAACCGTTAGCAATAACGATGTAATTTATCATAAAATTCATTTTTCTGGCGATGAATTAAAAAGGTGTGAATATTCAATTCACACCTTTTTTTATAATCAAACTTGCCAATTTATGGGTGCGTCACCTTGTTCAAATAATAATTGATTAATCCTTGAAAAATGACCGCAGCCAAAAAAACCTCGGTAAGCAGATAATGGCGATGGATGTGGGCCGTTCAATACATGATGGTGCGGTGCCTTAATCAAACAGCCTTTCTTGATAGCGTGATTCCCCCAACACACAAATATAATCGGCGAAGATTGTTGGTCTAATCGCTGCAGTACATTATTAGTAAATGTCTCCCAGCCAGATTTAGCATGTGAATGTGCTAAGCCCTGCTCTACCGTCAATACCGTATTCAATAATAAAACGCCTTGCTTAGCCCAAGCAGTTAAATTGCCGTGTTCGGGAGTCACAAAGCCTGCAATATCATTGGTTAATTCTTTATAGATATTCGCTAATGACGGTGGCGGTTTAATACCATTTTTAACCGAAAAAGAAAGCCCATGAGCTTGATTGGGCCCATGGTAAGGGTCTTGTCCTAATATCACGACTTTAACCTCTGACAGCGGTGTTAAATCAAAAGCTGCGAATATTTCATCATCAGGCGGATAGACGGTTTTATTAATCGCCCTTTGTGAGGCTATAAAGTGTTGCAAATGTTGATAATATGCCTGAGATTGTTGTTGCTCAAACAGCTCTTGCCAGTGAAAAGTCATTCAATGTCTGCCTTAAAAGAAAACGAGAAATTAGGGAACTGCTGAGTCCTTGGTTTACTATGATCAGATTAATCAACCTTACGACTATAATATGATGCCATTACGAAATAATAAAAACACCGCTAAAAACGGTTTTACCCTTATTGAATTCGTCGTTGTGATTATCATACTTGGGATCATCGCTGTTATCGCTTTGCCGAAGTTTGTCGATTTAGGTCAAGACGCTAAAATTGCCAACGTAAAAGCAACTGGCGGAGCATTTTCTTCGGCAATAACCTTAGCTCATTTAAAATGGGCCGCCATGGGGTATTCAGGCCCAGCAGATAATTTAGCGATTTTCAGCCAAGCCGGAACCGATGGTGAACTGGATATGAACCTATGGGGTTATCCAGCACAAAATTATCCACCTTTCGAGGTATCTCCAAGACTGAATAATGTTAATGACTGCCTTTCCGTCTGGCCGACTCTATTGCAGGATGGTCCAAGCGTTTCTAACAGTGCAGATAAAGATACATCTGAGTATCAAGCTGAATATATCAATCCAGACCAATGCAGATATAACTACAACTCACTATCACTTATGTCGATATATTATGACTCACGTAACGGTCAAGTCTTGGTAGATTCAGATCCCAATAGCTAATTTTTTACCTGATATTTTCAAATAAAGACGTTACACTTAATGGAAAATTAACTCACAAAAAGTGGATCTGATGTCTGAAGCCAAAACAGAATTAACAATGTATCAAATAGCTGACCAATTTATTGCCTTAGCCAACCAACTAAGCCAACAAGAAAATGATATTGGTAAAGTGGGTACGGCAATGCGATTTGCTTCTGCCCGTTTTAATGCATTCGAAGCCTCAATTAAATCGGCTGATCTTGCCGCTGAAAAAGATCATGCATTAGCTTGGTTCTCTGATGAATTTAAAGCCATGCTTAAAGAAAACTTAGAAGACCATATTGCTAATCCTCCTGTAGCTGCACCGCAACAAGAGCAAGAAAATGATGATAGCGTGCAAATTTTTAAAGGTGCCTAGCATTCGCTAGCAACGTTACTGTTTATTAGCCGTCAATCAATAATCCCTACTAGCGCATTAGTGGGGATTAATCATTAAAATCAAGCTCATTAGACACTATTACCCTTTCGCCACTCACTCTTATCTCGGTTCACTTAAACAACTAAACCTTTGCATAACTAACGATAATGAATCACTGTTAATTGATTAAATACCGGTGCTATAACAACGTATAAATAACCCTAATAGAAAGCAAAATCAATACAATACCTGAGAGCCTATCAATCAACTTGGCCTTTTCTCGTAACTTAGGTAGCACCGCAGAATGGGATAACACAAATGCAATAATGCTATACCATAGGCCATCAATAATTAACGGCGTAAATACGATTAATGCTTGGCCAGTGGTCGTTTGTGCAGCCAAGACAAACTGGCTAAATAAGGCTAGAAAAAATAATAATATCTTGGGGTTAAATAGTGAAATAGCGAGTCCATCTCGAGCTGCAACCCATAATCGAGTAGGTTTTCCAGCAGCTAATTTTTGCTGCATCCCGCCTTTAGATCCCAGTGCTTGAATACCCATCCAAGCTAAGTAAATAGCTCCCATTATTGCAATTGCATTAAAAATGAATGGTGATGCTTTTAATATTGCAGCTAAGCCTAATAAGGTCACCAGAGCATACACACCAATACCAATTGAATGCGCCCAAGCACACACTACACCGTGTAATCTTCCACCACTGAGTGTATGCCTCACCACCATAGCCAAACTTGGACCTGGAGACATGGCACCCAAACAGCATATCGCTAATAATCCCAGCCAAGCACTTAATGTCATAATACCCCTTTCTTCCAATTATCCAGTTGTTAATATTTGCGCAAAAATACCTTTTAACAACCGGTTAAGCATGCACTGTTAATGTATCGTCACTTTTAAAATGACTATAATAACGTATTTACAGGGGAAACCTATGGCAACAATATTAATGATATTACTCTTGGTGATTTTTAGCGCCGTCGTCGTATTAATTTGGGCTAAAGTAAAAGGTAAATCGATACCGACCTTAGTGATAGTCATGCTCATTTTCATGGGGATCTGTTTTGCGGGGGTTATTGCATTTGTTAACAAAGGTGAAAACTATCAAGCATACCAAACATTGAATTGGCAGCCACTTGAACCAGAAAAAATTGCCTCCTATGTTGAACAAGGCAATATTGTGTTTGTTGATATTACAGCTGACTGGTGTGTCCCCTGCCAAACAAATAAAGCCAACGTACTTCATCGTGAACAAGTCGTAAATAAATTAAGCCAACAACACATTATTCTCATGCAAGGTAATTGGACTCAAGCCGATACCGTCATTGAACAGTATATGGGACAACAAGGGGTTGCTGGCACGCCGTTTAATAAAATCTACGGCTCATCCTACCCAGAGGGCATTGAGTTGCCTAAAGCGCTGATTCTCGACGATGTGTATCGAGCATTGGCTTTGGTCGTCAAATAAAATACTTAATTTTCAAAAAATATTTAGTCTTCAAGAAAAAACTTAAAAATGCTCTCAATAAAAAAGACTGCCGAAGCAGTAATGCCGATCAGTTAAGCGGTAAAACGAGAAAATTTAACTGATCGGTTGACCGATCTTTCTAGTCTGCGAAAATCCGATAATCTTTATTATCGGATTTTTTTTTATGGAACTTTCAGAAGCCC
>NZ_JACJFI010000008.1 GCF_014164505.1 Shewanella sp. SG41-4
AACATTAACTATCAGCATTAACTATCAGCATTAGTCATCGGGGGTTAGCCGTCATCATTAAGCAGCACTCCCCTATCTTCATTAATCCCTCGACATTAATCCCGCAAAATCAACCCCTACTTATTAGCCACCAGCAATGAACAACCCATTGTCACTTAATGGTGACATTGGAAGAGATCATTAAACTCACATCAATATTTGGCCTTTATTAAGGAGTTATCCTCATAAAGCACGCCTCGGTCACGAAAATAGCACCTTTTTAATTGATGATTTAAGCCATAATTCAGCTAACAAACTTACCCTAATTAGCGCAAGCAGATTAATCGAATCCTAGTGACTATTTACTATCAACTATTAACATCGATTGGCTAATAACATTGACTAGCCATTAACATAGATTTGAGGTTTACATGATTAAATATTTCGCCATTGTACTGACGCTCATCACGGCCTCGTTTAGCACATTTGCTACGCCATTTGTTGAAGGCAAACATTACACCCAAATATCTAACAACATGGTTCCAAGTGAACCTAAAGTCACTGAATTCTTCTCGTTCTATTGCCATAACTGTTTCAATATGGAAAGCCAGTACTTACCTGAAATCAAGGCGGGTTTAGACAAAAAAATCACCTTCGACAGTAAACATGTCGACTTTATGAATAGCGACTTAGGTACAGAAGTCATGCGCGCATTAGCGGTTATTCATGAACTCGATAATAAAGAAGCGTTAAAAATAGCCATGTTTGGCGCAATCCAGGGCAAAGATAATACTGGCGGGCACGACCACGCTGCAGCAGGACATGAGCACAAATCACAGATTAATAACCGTGATGATATTAAAAATGTTTTTGCTCAGTTTGGTGTCGATGCAAAGCAATATGACACGGTAGCAGACAGTGCAGACACCAATAAAAAGTTAACCATGTGGCGTCAACAGCAAGTGACGTATGCAGTGCAAAGTGTACCGGCATTTATTGTTAACGATAAATACGCTATCAATTTAAATGAAATGCGCAGTTTGGACGACATCATTGGGGTCATTAACTACTTAGCATTAAAACAGTAGTGTTGCCAACCGATACAAAAATGGCTATCCACTGGATAGCCATTTTTGTATCTCTATTGCTTAACTTGCAGTGGTATAAATTGCATAACTTAATCGCGGTAAAGTCACCGTTAATTCTGCTAATGCGGCCTGTGTGGCATCTTCAATTGATGGCACGACAACATCTGGCCATGTGGTCATTAAGCGATAACGCTTACCCTCTTGAGTGACATTAATCGTCTGCGCTTGCTCACCGCTATTAAACACCATCAAAAATTCTGCCCCTGTTTCAGGGTCTACCCTAGCGAATGCAAACATGTCTTTGTCTGCTTGGTAAAAGCGGTCTTGATATTGGCCGCGACGCAAAATAGGATATTGCTTACGCAGTTCACTCAGTTGCGCTATCGCTTGATACAAAGGGTGTTTAGGGTCAAAGTTATCATCAGCCGTTGTCGCGTTCGTGCCCAATAAAATATTGTCATTGTAGCTAGCAACGTGAGATGCAAACATATCTTCTCGCGCAGCAATGTCATTACCATCACCTGTGAACCCTTGCTCATCACCATAATAAATCACTGGAATACCACGAGATAAAAACATAAACGCATGAGACAAAATACTGCGTTGCAGTTTATCGGCTGAGCTCACATCAGGATTGGCTTGATTGATGAAATAACCAGTGCGGCCCATGTCATGATTACCTAAAAAAGTCATCAATAAATCAGCCTGACTGTCGTCATCTTTATATAACGAATCTTGGGCAAATAATTGCTGGGCTAATACAGGACTCTTACCGCGATAAAAAATATCTGCCGCCGTTTGTTGAAACGCAAAGTCCAATACCGAAGGTAACTTGCCTTGGGTGGTAAAAACACTGAGGTTGTTAGGGTTGGTATCGTACACTTCACCAAACACATGAAACTGAGGAATGCCTTGCGCCTTGGCAAAGTTAACGATTTCAGGGCTAAACGTTTGCCAAAATGACAAGTCCACATGTTTAACCGTGTCGATCCTAAATCCATCTGGCTTAAATTCTTTAATCAGATTTTGGTAAATATCAACCATGCCAGATACCACTTGAGGATCTGCGGTATTAAGATCATCTAAGCCACTAAAGTCGCCATTTAATGAGCTCTCACCTTTAAATGTGCTATCACCTTGGTTGTGATAAAAACGTGGGTCATTTAACCAATCAGGCACTTTTACACTCGCTTGATCTTGCGGCAAAAACGGCGTGTAACTGTCGCCATTTTCAACTTGAGATAACGACTTGTATTCACAATGGGTTTGCGGCGCAATAAACTCACCCGACGCTTGATGACACTCTTGGTACTTGATGACATCGGCCGTGTGGTTAGTAATAATATCAAAAAAGACTTTTATACCGCGTTGATGTGCAGAGTCTATAAGCTGCTTTAAGTCTGCGTTAGAGCCAAAATGCGGGTCTATTTCGGTAAAGTCGACAATCCAATAACCATGATGCGCAATGCCATCTGATTGAATGGCTTTATTTCGCAATAATGGCGTCATCCAAATCGCGGTAATACCAAGGTTTTGTAGATAATCTAACTTTTGTTCAATACCTAAAATATCACCACCATGAAAACCTCGACTGCTGCTAGTATCAAAACCACCAGCTGAAATGGGCTTGGTTGCTGAGCCGTTGTCATTACTGCTATCGCCGTTATAAAAACGGTCTGGCAATACAAAATAGAAAATATCGTCCCGAACATCACGATGTAAGTAATCTTGGTATATATCAGCTTGTACGCTTGGTTGTGGCAAAGGCTGAACCGCCGACGCGACCACTTCTGTTTCTGCCTGCTGACATCCACTTAACACCAATGCTGCACTCAATAGTGCCCATGTTGTCTTGTTCATATTGTCTTAGAATCCTGTAATTGAATGGCATCGATAAATGCTCGGGTATTGATCAAACATGTTGTCGTAATGTTTAAGGTAACTCATGCCCTTTAGCGCTAACATACAATGCATACCACTGCTCACGGCTTAACGAAACGCTAGTGGCTTTTGCACAAGCCTTAATACGCTCTAGGTTGGTGGTGCCAATAACAGGTTGAATTTGGCTAGGATGCTGCATTAACCAACTTAATAAAATGGCTTCTGGGCTAGTGTGATATTCAGCGGCTAACGTAGCAACAAGCTGGCTAGTTTGCTGCACGGCTGTAGACTGTCCAGCTGTTGCGATGCCACTGTAAACCCCTTGGCATAAGCTGCCCCACGCCTGAATTTGCATATTATGTTGATTGCAGTACTCGAGCGTACCAGGGGTAAAGTTAATGTCTTTGCCGTCTTGATTACCCGCATAAACGGTTTCGTCTACCCAAGCATGTTTTTGCAGACTCATTTCAATTTGATTAACCACTAATGGCTCACCAAGCATACGCTGCAGCGCGCTAATCTGATGTTGCTGCATATTCGAAACACCCAGAAAACGTACCTTACCAGCAGCTTTGAGCTGTTGAAATGTTTCGGCAATTTCTGCTGGTTGCATTAACGGATCGGGGCGATGAAGCACTAATACATCAAGGTATTCGGCATTGAGTTGCTTGAGACTGTTATCAACAGAATACTTAATCCACTCTGCTGATAAGTCGTAACGTTTGGGACCTTTGCTGTCTTCAAATCGAATACCGCACTTGGTTTGCAGGTACATGTTTTCACGCAACTCAGGGCGCTGAGCCAATACTTTGCCAAAAACTGATTCAGCTTTACCAAAAGTATAAATATCTGCGTGATCAAAATAGTTTATTTGGTTATCCAGCGCAGTATCAATAACTTCATGGGCTTGCTGAATATCCGCTCGAGTAATGGCATTGTTATTCCAACCGCCACCCAGCCCCATACAGCCATACACGATAGGGCTAACATTTGGTAAAAATTCTGTTAAGGGTAAAGCTGTCATATTGATACTCTTTTTATAATTATGATGAATATGAGTGTATGGGATTCCGCGTAAAAATGAACCGCAAAAACCAAAATCATTATTTGGTATATCTACCAATAACAGATTACAGTTCTCTATAAAATATTATAGAAGGTCATAATCATGAGCCGCGAACATAAAAAATTTGAGCGATTATTCTTATTCAGTGAAGTCGCCAAACAACTTAGTTTTACCGAAGCGGCTGCCTCGTTAGGGATATCAAGAGGCTATTTATCTGAGCAGATTAGACAACTTGAAAAAGAAGTAGGCCGGCCATTGCTTATTCGCACAACACGCAGTGTAAGGCTAACCCCTCAAGGTGAGATGATTTTATCGAGCATGGGACAAGTGAAAGCCGACTTACTCATGCTAGACAAAAGAATTCGTCACGACAACAAAGACATTTCAGGACGGATCCGCATTACAGCGCCTAGCCAACTAACGCAACGGCATTTACTTAATATTTGCCATGAGTTTACGCAATTGCATCCGCAGGTACATTTTAGTATTGATTGCAGCTATACCCTGTACGACTTAACCCGTAACGATTTTGATCTCGCATTTAGGGCAACTGCAACACCACCGCAAAACATGGTCGCTAAAAAACTATTTGATTATCAGCAAATCTGTTGTGCGGCCCCTGCATATCTTCAACAACACGGCACACCCAATTCGATTGAGGATTTGCAACATCACCAATGCCTAACGGCAACAGAACAAACTCACTGGACCTTCAATGCTCAGCCGATATTAATCAATAGCTGCTTGAGTGTTAACGATAATCATATGCTTAAACAGTTGGCATTATTGGGTCGAGGGATTATTGTCGGGCCAGAGTATTTAGTCGATAACGAAATACAAGCAGGCACATTACAAGCAATCTTAACCACAGAAACCATGAACGCATCGACCGCCTATTTAATTCACCCACAGTTGGTACAACAATCCGCAAGGCTAAGCAGTTTTATTCAGTTTACGTTAAATTGGTTTCAGCAATTGAATACCCAATAATGAGTCAATTTGAACTAAACCATTCTGCCGGTGATTATGCTGATGAAAATGCCGGTTTGCCAGCGACTCAGGCACAGTTAATTAAAAAAATCGCGAAGATGTAAAAGAGCCAATAAACAATGAAGCACAATAAAGCCAATAAAACCCTGAGCAAACACAATATGATAACCGCGCCATGCTAAAGCATTACTAGGATCTGCTATGTACCAACCAGCTCCGCTACACACCACCAGCAGTAACAAAATAACCCCAATGCCTTCAATCACACTGATTAAACCTTTACCCCCAGAATGTGGCAATTGACCGTGCACCAACCCTCGCACATCTGCAAGCAATGGCGTTAACTCAAAGGTAAGCCAAGGAAAAAACTGCCGCCACTGCCCGGCCGCACACACTTTATAAGCAAACATCAATGCTAACAGTGCGGTAAACAAGCCACCGTAAACATGAAATACATCCCAAACACTGGCGCGAGGACTTAATTGACGTCCAATGAATATCCATGGGCTGGTGCAAATTAATAACAACGACATCAATATCATCAATGGATGCAATACTGCCTCAATACGCTGCCATAACAGCTTTAATGCCATTAATTAAGCCTCTATTATTTGCTGAGCAAACTCATCAACTTTCTGCCAATCGGTAAACTCTACTTTGGTATTAGGGTCTGTTGGCCCTTTGGTTAGCCACATAATAAACCGAATAATATTCCGGTCCATAGCACCATAACCTTGGTAATCTAAATTACCGCCAAACACCTGTAATAACTTGGGCTGCCAAGGGCTTTGACTTAAAAACTGTTGCATATAGCTGTTAGTTTGCGGCGTATTCTTATTGGGTTTGCGCGCCACTAAACTCACCGAGAAAAAACCACTGGGTTTATTGTCCAATTCCGCACGATGATCTTCAATAAATTGATACAGGGCTGGGCGATGTTTGCCATGACGAATGCTGGCGCCAATGTACACTTTATCAAATAGAGCCAAATCTGGGGCTTCCGCTAAGGATGCTACCGTGACCAGTTCGCCTTGCTCAATTAGTTGACGCTGTAAATATTCACATATTTTTTGAGTGTAACCATGGACACTTGAATGGATCAGTAAAATTTGGCTCATGCTGACCTCGAATGAAATCATTTAAAAGTAATACAGTATCTTAGACCACTGGCGCGAAAATTTACATGAAACAGATCACGTCATCATCATCCATAATTACCGCAATATGAACTACCGTAATGCAATGTGAACTACCGCGCAAAAAAATACCCTAGCCATAAATAGCTAGGGTCTATTGAGCTCTACAGCAATTTATAACGACTGTAAAAAGGCGATAACTTGATCACGCTCTGCTTGCGTTAAGGCCATAAAGTCTTGCTTAGACGTTTTAGATTCTCCGTCATGCCACAAAATGGCTTCTTCCAAGGTTGCTGCGCGGCCGTCATGTAAAAATCCGGCTTGTGGATTAACCGTTTGGGTTAAGCCTATGCCCCACAATGGTCGAGTACGCCATTCGTTACCGTCGGCTAAAAAGTCTGGACGACCATCTGCCAGTCCTTCACCCATATCGTGCAACAACAGGTCACTAAATGGATAAATAGTTTGGCCTTTTAAGCTGTCGCTCATCGGTAATCCGCCAATATCACCTGAGGTTTTGGTCACAAACGACGGCGTATGACAACTGCTGCAATTAAGTTGCTCAAATAACCGAGCGCCTTCACGCACTGCAGTTTTATCAACGTTACGTCTGGCTGGCACCGCTAAAGTTTCGGCATAAAATACCACTGAGTCACTGAATTCTGCGCTCGCCTCAGGCGCGCCATTAACATCTTCACCAGTATCAACAAACCCAGTTCGTGTTAAATATGAATCATGTAAACTGGTACCAACAATACTTTCATCAGGAAATAACGAGTTAGTAATACCAATATCACCACGTAATGCACCTAACGATTGTACCCGCACACTTGGAGTGTTGGCTTTCCAACCAAAGCGACCTAAAGACAAGGGTGTACTGTCACCATTTTGTGCTTTTATGGCATCAAATACCCAATTAGCCCGTCCAGAAATATCATCCTTATTGCTGTCATCAGCATCAACATTGGCGAGAATACTTGCCTCAGGTATTGCTTCTAGCAACCCTAAACCAAACACAGGCATGCCGTTACGCCAACCCATTAACACATCATCTTGTAATAGATTTGAAGTTACATTGGTACTTTGTTTGGTTTCGCCTGGTGCATCATATGGATTTTCGACCGCAAAAATAGGCTTCTTCAAACTAATGGTGCGTCCATCGGCATACACTTCATCATGTCGCTCATAAGACAAATACACATCTGCTTGACCAACAAATGCATTGTCTTGCCAATCAGGGCGCGCTTTTAACACTCCGCGATGAAATAGCTGGTCACCAAAATCTGGCACTTTAATCGGCGCACAGTAATTATTATCTGCAGTTCCTACAGTACAAGGTTCAGCAGGAGCTTTGCTGATACGTAAGAAAATACCCGCTGCCGAACCCAGTTTTACCCGAGTTTCATCTGCGGCCAAAAAGGGAGTGGAATTTCGACCATCGCGTTGATGGCAAGAATTACAGTCAGCGTTATTAAATACAGGGCCTAAACCATCAAGCTCAGGGTGTTGATCATTCGGGGCTGTAGTAAACGAGACTTCAAAGTTGGTATCACCTCGTAAATGTAACGCGAGTTCATCTGCCGTTAAATTTAACGATGGCGTTGAAAAGCCATGGCCAGAGTTACTGGCATCGAATGTCGTGGTGTCACCACCTAAAGCAACAATTGAGGTATAGCTAGGATAAGTCACTACCGGATCAATGGGATCTGGCGAGGTTTCATCATCGCCGCTGCCACCACAAGCACTAAGGCTAAGCCCCAGTAATGCTACAAACCAATATGGTTGTCGTAATAATTTGTTCATCTTTGTCTCGCACATTCACACTAAAAATTGAGTTTATTTGGCAGTAATGCGACCTTGTTATGAGTTGAGTCTCTATTTTTTTGGTCACACTTACCCTCTCAATAAGGTCGTTCCATGGCCTTATTGAGACGGTAACAGCTAAATTATGAGTTCCAATCAGATAATAAAGGCAGCACATCTGACTGCAGCGTCGCTTGTAACTTTGTTAATGCATCCACGGCGACTTGGGTTCTAGCACGGCCATCAGCATCGAGAATCGCTTGGCGGAACGGCATGCTAGTGCTACCCGAAATGGCTTGAATTTTTAAAATGGCATCATCAATTTCGCTGGCGACTCGCGTAGCTAAAGTCGCATCAGCTGCTGTTACAAAATCAATTAAGCCTTGCTTATCGGCACCACCCGTAAACTCGCCTTGATAAACGTTACGCACACCAATGATGTTATTTGAAAAGTCGGTTAGTGAGTTCCACGAATACTGCGACTCCACCTTAGAGGTGTCTGCCGTGGTTAATGACTCTCCGAATGGATCGGCAATTTTACCGTTACCCACTTCATCGACAATACCAATCATGCCGTTGATCAATTCTTCAATAACCGCCAGCTGTGAAGAGTAGATAGTGTTAGTGGCATCGCCAGGAGTTTTAAGCAGCTCGGCATAAGGTTTGGCGTTAGCATCTTGTGGGTTATGGCTCACTTGCCAAGCATTGTCTAATTGCGCGGTGTAATCGCGGAACACTTCCGCTAAGGCGATTAAATACTCACGCTCTTTGGTGCTAAGATCTGCAATCAACTTTGTGTTGCTGTTAACACCATCGCCAAACAACAGATATTCCATGGTATGAAAACCTTGAACGTCATCATTCCAACCTTTAATGGTGTCGGCATCAAAACCATTACTGTTGGCTAACTGGGTTTGTAAGTCAGTGGTGTTTAACGGCCAGCTGTCTAAATGCGGGTCGATACTCAATGAGTCTACTGGGCCAAAGATATGCGACTCCCCTTGCTCCCAAGGTTGACGAGCAGACTTCCACGCATTTTGTGCAGCCACTAAATCGGCTTGTACCGTTGAAGTAAGTAAAGTTTGGGTTGCCAATAATAAGGCATCACCTTTTGCCGCTAAATCAGCATAACCAGCCACAATCACATCATCGGTTAAGTTAGTGATCATTTCTGTCGCGACAAAACTAAAACCGGTTGTAGGTGTTGTTGGGGTTGTCGGGGTGCTAGTGTCATCCGAGCCCGAACCGCCACACGCGGATAATGTTGCCACTAGTGCTAGTGAGATTGCAGTGTAGTTAAAACGCATAATAAAACTCCATGTAAAAAATAAGTCAAAAAACAGGTCAAAAAATTAAATTTGCTTATAGCGAGAACTGATATCCCACACCTAAAGCAAAGAAATTGGTGTCAGGAATACTGGCAACAGCCACTTGATGAAGACCACCTTCGGCTTTAATCACAATCTCAGGTATCGGGAAATAGTTAATACCCACGCTGCTCCAAGTATTTTCATAACGCTTGGTTGCGGTGCCTGTTTCAACGGCCATAAGTGGATTGGAATAATCGATATTGGCAAACACGGTCATCGGAATATCAAACCATTCATCAAGTTTGACGCCCGCCTCAACAAAGAACGACTGCGACTCTGAACCCAGTTGAGCAAAATTACCTGGACGTAAACCTGGAGTGGTTTTGTTGGCTTGGGTAATGGCATCGGCATTGTCTAACGAGCCATATAAATATTGACCGCGGAGGATCCATGGGCCTTCAACAAAGGCTCCGGCAACAGACACAATACTAAGAGCACCATCAACATCGAGTTTGTTACTCTTATGGCGATTACCACTGGTATTACCGTAGTAATAAGCCACGCCGACAGCACTACCGGTTTTGAAATTGCCATAATCAATACGGCCAGCAAATGCTAGGTCGTCAGCATTCACTTCTTCAAAGCGTTTTTGATGGCCTGATGCCACCCAATCATAAGTGCGGAAATACTCAGAGTTTAACCCACTGACAACTTGTGCCTGATAATGAAAATCGGCAATCTCTCCGTAAACACCAATACCGTTTTCGTTCCAAACGGTCGGCATCATCGCAGCTTCACTCTTGTGACGTTGCACTGTTAGATATTGATTAGGTTTGTGTAACATGCTCGACAAGCCAATAGGCAAGTGAATATTACCGAATTTCACCCCAAAGGCTTTTGATGGACGGTAACGAATTTCTGCTTTTTCAACCACCACTTCGCCACCCGCTTCAACTTCGGATTCAAACTCACCAAATTCATCAAAGCCGTCATATTCTAGTGAGGTGCCAGTGCCACCGTGCTCATACTCAATTTCAACTTCCATACTCCAATCATCAGTGAACTGATAACCAAACTCGGTCACAATCCGCTCTAAATCAGTACGACTACGTCGCTCTGCGGATGTATCTTGTACGTTATCGAAATATTCATCACTGGTGTAAACAGCGCTGCCATATGAGTTAAAGCTAAAACGGCTCAAACGGTCTTGCGCTTTAGTGGTTTGTTGCAACACAGTGTCAACTTGAGTCGCCACTTGTTTGTTTTGCTGCTGTTGTTGTTTTTGTTCGGCTGCTAATGTAGCAAGCTGCTGTTTTAATATCGTAATTTCAGCTTCCTGCTTGGCAATGGCTTTGGCTAATGTTTCAGTATTCGTTGCAGCTTGAGCATTCGGTATTACGCTCAAACCCAATACACTTGCCACAGATACTGCCAACAAGGTTAACTTTTTATTCATCTGTTTCTCCGACACGTCACGTTAATGCTCCCTCTAATAAACGCAACAACCATAAATCAAATAATAACGATTCGCATTATAATTTACATTAAGATTGGCTATTTTATTTACACTAAATTACATTTCACTTAACAAACCGTTTCATGTCACTATGGAAAATAACAACTTAAAAACCTCCTATAAACTGAGTATTTTCAATGCCAGACATCAGTAACTCGGCCTTATTTAATGGTAAATCTGCCTTTATTGAACGCACTAACCCGCAACATTTACTGCTATGGATGACCTTTATAATGTCCATGGTGTTTGCAGTTTGGCAGGCACTGTTAAATAATTTTGTGATTGAACGCGCCGCGTTTACTGGCGCTGAAATTGGATTACTGCAGAGTCTAAGAGAGGTACCAGGATTTTTAGCTTTTACCGCGGTGTTTGTATTGCTGCTGATCAAAGAGCAAACTTTTGCCTTAACATCGTTGGCACTATTGTGTATCGGAGTGGGAATTACCGGCTGGTTTCCCGATGTCATCGGGCTGTATTTAACAACCATACTCATGTCGATTGGGTTTCATTATTTTGAAACAATCAATCAGTCGCTTACATTACAGTGGGTAGATAAAGCCGATGCACCTGGCTTTATGGGCAAAGCGTTAGCGTGGCGCTCGGCTGCGGCACTTGTTGGTTATGGCTCAATTTGGTTAATTATGAGTTGGCTGAGTCTGGACTACATCTGGATGTATAGCATTATTGGCGGATGTGGATTACTCATGGTATTCATCATGGCAGTGTATTTTCCTCGGTTTGCGATTGGATCCATTCAGCACAAACACTTAATACTTCGAAAACGCTACTGGCTTTATTACTTGCTAACCTTTTTCTCTGGGGCGCGCAGGCAAATTTTCATGGTGTTTGCTGGCTTCATGATGGTTGAAAAGTTTGGCTATTCGGTGTCTGAAATCACCGCTTTATTCTTAATCAACTATGTCGTTAACTTACTCTTTGCCCCAACCATTGGTCGCTTTATTGGAAAAATGGGTGAACGTAACGCGTTAATTATCGAATACGTTGGCTTAGTGATTATTTTTAGTAGTTACGCTTATGTCAACGACGCCAATATTGCGGCTGGACTGTATGTGATTGATCACCTGCTTTTTGCTATGGCGATTGCGATGAAAACCTATTTTCAAAAAATTGCTGATAAACAAGATATTGCATCAACCATGTCGGTCAGCTTTACTATTAATCATATTGCCGCGGTTATTATCCCGGCTTTGTTAGGCATTTTATGGCTGAGTTCGCCAAAAGCGGTATTCTTCATAGGCACTGGATTTGCTTTGTGTTCACTTGCTTTAGCATTCAATGTGCCGCGTCATCCGGAGCCTGGTAAAGAAGCCTTATGGTCACCGTTAACGACAAAACACTAAACGATTTAGCACAGATGTCATACCATATAAACATGGCGAAAGTGTAATGCATAAAGGGGGTTAATGATGGCTGATATTGATGTGACGGCAACGCTAGATGACAATACTCAAGTGTCCGCTCGCAAAAAAACCTTATTACTTGGGCGTATTATCGGTTTAGCCAGCGAGGACGATTATCGTCCTTCAACGGCATCAGTTGCCGAGCGTGCAGAACACCGTCAACGCAAGCAACTCAGCCAGCATCAGACCAATCTTGAAAGTATTTTTGCATTAGCACTCAATTACACCCCATCCGATGTGACAGGAGTTGAATTAGATCCTGATTGGCGCTACCAATTCTTTCAAATGGCAGAACAAATCCATAACCGTAAGATGCAGGATTTATGGGCCAGAATTTTAGCCAGTGAAGTCGTCAACCCAGGTAACTTTAGCCTTCGAACCTTAGCAATATTACTGCAACTGACGTTTCGAGATGCACAGATATTTGAAAAAGCCTTAGGCATGTCGGTTAAAATCAACACCGAGCCCAGATTTAAACTGCTCAGTAGTTATCGTATTAACGGCGGAATGAAACAATATTTTAGGAAGCATACTCAAACCAATTTCGGCTTGTCGCAATTCGGCTTACCTTATTCAAGTATTTTAACGTTAGTCGATGCGGGGATTTTACATAAAAGTGAATTTGAAACAGGGCTATTGAGCACTAATGAACATATTAAGCTAACCATGTGTAATGCCAACTTGTCGTTAAAACCTAAACATCAGCACCTATTATTTACTTATTATCGATTTACCACTGTTGGTGATGAGTTATGCCAACTAATACAGGCAAAAAGTGATGATGAATTTATCAGTGCATTCAAAACCATGTTAGCCAAGGATTTTACAGTTAGCGGTTAATATTTTTGTAAAGATGCGAATACTTAGCTTTATGTTCGCTAAATAAAAATTGGCGCAATATTTCACGGGACTCACCTTCTGCACTAATTTTTGCTGCAATGATCCCGTTTTCAGTTCTTACCGGTTCAAACACCATATCGAGGTGTTCACCATTAGGTAAAATAAGCTGAGTTAAACGCGGCACTTTGGCGTTAAGCTCTTGCGGTACTTTAATCGTCATACCTGAACTCGATAAAGATAATACTTCAACAAATTTAGCCGTATCGTTATCAATGACTTTTATATTTTTGACATCATTGAGGCGCCAGCTACGTTCACCGCCGCGCATGTCTATCACTTCAGGAATGCCTAACTCTGGCAAAAATTGCCCAAGCTCATCCTGCTTTAAGGTTAACGGAAACCATAAACGGTAATAACTAATTTCTGCCAATAAGGTTAATTTGGCATTCCCCAAAATATGAGCAAGCACTTGCGGTATTTCAGTCGCAACACTTAATGAATGTCTCGATAAAGAATTATCGGCACTGTCATCTTCTGGCGAGAAAACACCGCTAAAATAAGCAATCTCTTCATCAGATAAAGTAGACATAATCTAGCCTTTTTACACACTAACACGACCCCTATACTAACACCTTAGTATGATGGCGAACAAACTTTAACCAAAGCGAATCAGCAATTATAATGTATAAGCATTACTTAATGACGTAAAATACATTACAAAAGATAGGCCGATGTTAACTGTCAGTGCTTACGCCAAAATAAAAAAGACGAACTCAGTTCGTCCTTTTAGTACTAATACAATCTAATTGTTAACGATCGTGTTCAGCTTCTATTTGCATCGATTTTTTAAATGATGCATGACTCATTAACTGTTGATAGTACTTAGCAATATTAGGGTACTTGTCAAACTCACCGTTTTGGCCAACAAGTTCTGCAATAAACGACATCATAATATCTGCACCGCTAAGACTGTTACCAACTAGGTATGACTTACCCTCTAAACGGTCGTTAACATAGCTGATCACTTTTGCTGTTTCTGCATCGGCATAGCCACCAATAAACCGTGTTTCAGCGCCATCCATTTTGACAAAAATCTTCAATAATAATGGCAAAGCTGCAGAGCTTTCAGCAAAATGCATCCATTGTAAATAATCAATATAATCAGCCGTGTCTGGTGCTGGCATCAGTTTATCAGCGCCATAAGTTTGAATTAAATACTCGGTAATCGCCCCAGACTCAGCAATGGTATAACCGCTCGCTTCTAATACTGGCGACTTACCTAATGGATGAACCGCTTTTAACGATTCTGGTGCTAGAAATGTGGTTGCATCGCGCTGATACGCAACCAACTCATAATCGACACCCAATTCTTCTAACAACCAAATAATGCGTTTTGAACGTGATTTATTTAAGTGATGTAGTTTAATCATTAAGCCATCCTTGTACTGTTAGTGATTAAAAGCAAACCCAATGAATAACTCACGGGGTTTGCTTTTATCAATCTATTTACGTTGTAACTTCGAGTTACGACTAACTAGAACTATCAATATATAATTAGCTTAGTAAAGCTAACATTTTCTCTGCCACTAGTTCAGACGATGCAGGGTTTTGACCCGTCACTAATTTACCGTCAACTACTGCATATGGATGCCAATCGTCGCCCTTAGAATAGGTCGCACCATTTTGCTGTAGCATATCTTCAACTAAAAACGGCACAACGTCAGTTAACTGTACGGCTTCTTCTTCACCATTAGTAAAACCAGTCACATTTTTACCGGCAACAAGTGGAGTTCCGTCTGGCTTTTTAGGGTACTTAAGTGCCGCAGGTGCATGACATACTAAACCTAAAAGTTTCTCTGTTTTGTAGCACTGCTCAATTAAGGCAATAGAGTCTTTATCATTGGTTAAATCCCATAATGGGCCATGACCGCCAGGGTAAAATACTGCGTCATAATCGGCTACATCAATTGACGCCAATGTGAGCGTATTGGCGAGTAAAGCCTGTGCTTTAGCATCTGCAGTAAAACGACGAGTAGAGTCAGTTTGAAAATCAGCAAGATCACTTGTTGGATCCAATGGCGGTAAACCACCTTTAGGTGAGGTCAAAACAACCTCAACACCTTTATCGATAAATGCGTAGTATGGTGCAGCCAATTCTTCTAACCAAAAACCAGTTTTTTTACCTGTATCGCCTAATTGATCGTGTGACGTTAATACCATTAATATTTTCATTATGATTCCTTATATACTTTATGTTTAGCTGCAATCGTTTAGATTACAGAGGATTATTTACTTTAATGACAACCTTGCCGAAGTTTTCGCCTTTTAACAGCCCGATAAAGGCTTTAGTCATGTTTTCAAGACCATCGACAATCTGTTCACGATATTGAATTTTGCCCTGCGCCAACCATTGCCCCATATCATTAGCAAACTCTGGATAGCGGTCGCCATAATCGTCAAAAATAATAAAGCCTTGCATCTTAATGCGCTTAACCAGCAATGTGCCCATCAGTAATGACAAACGATCAGGTCCCTCGGGTAATGAAGTTGCGTTGTACTGAGAAATTAAGCCACACACTGGCACTCGAGCGCCGGTATTTAATAACGGTAAAACCGCATCAAACACCTTACCGCCAACGTTTTCAAAATACACATCAATGCCATCGCTGCAATGGGTTGCCAATTGCTGCGCAAAATCAGCCGCTTTATGGTCAATACATTCATCAAAGCCTAATACTTCTTTCGCGTAGCGACATTTTTCTTCACCACCGGCGATACCAACAACTCGACAGCCTTTCAGCTTAGCAATTTGGCCAACCGTTGCGCCAACAGGCCCAGTAGCTGCTGCAACCACAATGGTTTCGCCCGCTTTAGGTGCGCCAATGTCTAATAGCCCCATATACGCAGTAAAGCCTGGCATGCCCATAATACCCAACGCATAAGAAGGATGGCTTGGGTTATCGCCCAGTTTCATAAGCCCTTCACCATTAGATACCAAATAATCTTGCCAACCACCAAACGCTAATACCCACTCACCTACTTTATAATCAGGATGATTTGACACTTCCACTTGTGATACCGCAGCGCCCACCATCACATCGTCAATCGCAACAGGATCTGCATATGATTTGGCGTCATTCATACGGCCACGCATGTAAGGATCAAGCGATAAATACACCGCGCGCAATAACACCTCACCTTCTGTTGGTACAGGCTTACTGACGGTTTCTAAGCGAAAATTATTAGCAACAGGCTCACCTTGTGGACGGCTGGCGAGAACTATACGACGATTTTGAGCGTTCATCTTGTGTCCTTTAAATAGCATAGGCACCATAAAATGGTACTTGAGAAGACAATATGACCTCGGTTATTGAAAGCAATTTACAGCTGTAATACTGATATCAGCCAAACACTGTTACCATAAACGACCAAGGCCAAACAATACGTTCCTTTTACTTAAGTTGATCAATTAAAATATGATCAACAACTTTGCGAGCTAAGCGATTGATATGAATAAAAACAAACATCTATTACTCGAAAATCAGTTGTGTTTTGCTGTTTATTCAACGTCATTGGCGATTACCCAACTGTACAAGCCTTTATTAGACTCTATCGGGCTAACCTACACTCAATATTTGGTGATGTTAGTCCTCTGGGAGCAAGATGGGTTAAGTTTAAAAACCTTAGCCAGCAAACTCGGGCAACAATCTGGAGCATTAACACCGGTCATAAAACGACTCGAAACTGATGGCCTGCTAAAGCGCATCCGCGAACCCTTAGATGAACGGACCTTGTGCATGCAATTAACCGAAAAAGGTCATCTACTGCAGCCCCAAGCAGAACAGATTCACCTATGTATTCTTGATAAATGCGGTATCGAAATGTCTGAAATCACCGATCTAAAACGACAACTGGATCAATTTAGGCTAAAACTGCCTAGTCATATTGAGTTCTAATTCACAAAATGACTCAAAATTTTGAGTTTAATTTGTTTTACTTAGTCATATGATAATCACGATAACTAATTGCGCGCAACTTAAATTAACAATTTTTTAAGGTCTAGAACCGATTTTTGTAGACCTATAGCCGATTGTTTAATGCCACTACATTGTTTTATCGAAATAAAATGCTATAAAACCCATTTTACTATCCTAAAGAAATGATCATCAATCACGTGCCATTACGCGACATTGACACTATTGCGACCAACATGTTTAGATGAATACAACGCTTTATCTGCCCGCTTAAATATCTCTAAAAATGATTTATCCTGAGAACGTAAGGTTGCAACACCAATACTAATGGTTATCGAAGGGGTTTGTGGTTCGTCATACTGTTGTTGAGCTTCTCTTAACCGCTCGGCCAACACATAAGCAGAATCAATATCAGTATCGGGCAATAAAACAGCAAATTCTTCACCGCCAATTCGAGCCAATACATCAGCCTCCCTGACATGTTCATTGCATATATTGGCAACGCGCTTAATCACCTCATCGCCCACTAGATGGCCATAGGTGTCATTCACATTTTTGAATAAATCGATATCAATGATCATTAACGAGAATGGTTGAAAATAGCGAGTAGCTCGAAAAAACTCATGTTCACAAAAAGACGTAAATGAACGACGGTTAAACAACCCCGTTAATGAATCGGTATTAGCGAGTCGCTCTAGTTTTGAACGTAAATGATAGGCTGCGGTAATATCGGTAGAAATACCAATAAGGCCAATTAATCTGCCTTTATGGTTGTATAAGGGTTGCTTAACTTCGTGATACACAATGAGCGAGGCAGGGGTATCTACAATAATATCGTCTGATATTTTACTTTGTGAATTAAGCACTTTAGTGTCATTTACATGCAATATATCGACAACGTTTTCGGGAAAGTAATCGCTATCGGATGTACCCTTTAGGTTTTCAAGCGTCACACCGAAGTAGTCAAGCGTCAGTTGGTTCGCATAGATGTATTTACATTGAGTGTCTTTTAAATAAATGTAGGCATCAACTTGATCAAGAATAAGTTCATAGGTATCTAACATCATCTTTTTAGCTTGCTGCTGGCGATATCGGTTTAAGTTAAAAAAAAGCAACAAAGCGATAACTAACAATAAGATGAAAATCATTAATCCAACAACTTCAAGCGACATGAGCATTCCTTAGCTACCATCTATATATCCATATACGTCATTAATGATGTTAATGACGCTAATCAAACAACATACTCTTACCACATACAGTTGACCATACTGTATCGTCAGCGCGGTCAAGTATGAGAAGATCTATCGTGAAAATCAAATAATCAATGTCTGGATTCAAATCCGCAGTGCGACACTCTGGATATTATTGAAATACCACAAAATAGACACTGATTATCGTGCTGGAATCGACAATGTTTGAGCTCAAGTCAATTTACCCTAAGCTCCGAACAATAAACGATACTCAAACTATTATCTGTTTTACTAATTAACCTCAACTCAAATTGAGCGTTGAGGTTAATTATTATCGACACCACTAACCTGTAACAATAAATAACATTAACGCTTATAAATAACTCCGCTCTTCATCACAAATGACACATCTAATAACGCTTCAATTTGCTCAAGAGGACTTTTAGGCGTCGCGATGATGTCGGCATACTTGCCAACCTCCAAAGTGCCAAGTTTATCTGACATATCAATCAGTTTTGCCGAATTTATCGTCGCACTGATTAAAATATCCTCATTACTCATACCGGCCTTGCTCATCAATACAGCTTCTTTGGCATTATCACCATGATGTGACACCCCACTGTCGGTGCCATAAGCAATATTAACTCCTGCTTTATAAGCCGCACTGAAGTTTTGCATCATGTCGCCACCAACACGTATCGCTTTGGCTTTAATGGCAGGCGACATAAAGTCAGCCCCTGCGGTATTAGCCATTTTCACTACCGTGTCGCCCGCCAACAATGTAGGCACTAAAAACGCGCCACTTTTTTTCATTAATTTAATACTTTCTTTATCGGCGTAACTGCCATGTTCAATACTGTCGACGCCGGCGCGCAACGCTGCATTAATGCCTTGGGCAGCATGGGCATGGCTGGCCACTTTACGGCCTAAAGCATGCGCAGTATCAATAATTTCCTTAAGTTCGTCATCATCCATTTGCTGGCCAGTACCCGTATTAGTGTCCGATAACACTCCTCCGGTAGAGGTGATTTTAATCACATCAGCGCCAAACTTTATCGCCCTACGAGTCGCACGGCGGCAATCATAAGGCCCATCACAAATGGTTTTAGAGGTGAACTTATCAAGTAAATCAGGGCTCATACCATCAACATCACCATGGCCTCCCGTTACCGACACGCCACCAGATGCAATAATTCTCGGGCCATCAACCCAACCTTTATTAATGCCGTCGCGTAATGCGTAAATCTGTTCCGGTTTAGCGCCCAAGTCTCGTACCGTTGTGAAACCTGCTAACAAGGTTTTCTTGGCAAAATAAACACTGTGCATCGCCACATCAGCATCCGACATTCGCAAAGCCTCGCTATCATTATTCGGTCCTAACTCGCCTTGTAAATGAACATGCATATCCATCATTCCGGGCATAACAAAGCTGTTTTTTAAATCAATCATCTCAACATTGTCATTCTCGTTCGCCATCGGTGCAGACTGATAGCCTGAAGTGATAGAAGTGATTACCCCATCTTTTATCACCACAGTTTGCTGAGTTAAAGGTGACTCGCCTGGCGTAGTTAATAATGTTCCAGCATAAATAACGTTAATATCGGCAGCCTCTACCACCGTAGATGCCATCGTCAATCCGAATACCGCCAAGGCCATTGTGGTAATAGTATTATTATTCATGAACGCTCACTGTTGATAACGAGAAATAGGTTAAGTTTCTACACTGCCAAAAATGCTGTTATGTTACAAGAGAGTAAAATATCGTGTTACATAACGATTAAAGAATCGTTTCGTCATTAACAAACAGTGAATTAACATAAATGAATATTGCAATTTTTGGCGCGGGTTCAACAGGCTGTTATTTAGCGGGTCAGTTATGTATTTCGGGGTTACAAGTCAGCTTAATTTGTCGCCCAGCAATTAAGCAAAAAATCATCGCCAATAACGGCATTACCTTGACCGATTATAACGGTTTAAAACAAACGATTATGCCGCAAGCGTTGATCACCGATATCGACCAAGAATCATCAATCAATGGCAAATTTGATGTAGTATTTGTCACCTTAAAATGTCATCAAGTTAGCAGTATTGCCAATCAATTAATGGCGATTACTCACGACAACAGCAGCATTATATTTATGCAAAATGGCTTAGGCAGTTTTGACAGTATTAAAGACTCACTCGATCATTACCGATTACTCCAAGGGATCACGCCATTTAATGTGCTGCAACTGCCCAATGGCGTATTTCATAAAGGCACAGAGGGTGTGTTTACCTTACAAGAAAACCCTCATACCATCGCAATTCAATCCGCACTGGTTAACCATGGATTTGGTTGCGACATTGAAGCAGACTTTACCCCAATGATTTACGGTAAATTATTATTAAATCTCAATAATGCGTTAAATGCGGTCACCGACCTAACGATTAAACAGCAATTAAGTGACTACAAAAATCGCCGAGTTTTAGCCAAAGCAATGAAAGAATGGCTAGCAGTATGCGAAGCGGCAAACATTACATTGCATCAATACACCAAGGTCAAACCCACCTGGTTACCCACCATTTTATCGCTACCAAATGGGTTGTTTAATCTGGTCGCTAAACAAATGATCGACATCGATCCCAAAGCACGCTCATCAATGTGGGAAGACATTCAAGCAAAACGAAAAACGGAAGTAGATTACATCAATGGCGCGGTGGTCAGTATTGGCAAAAAGTACGGTATAAAAACACCGGTGAATCAATCGATAGTAGAACAAATAAAGCAGCTAGAACAACGACATTAACCAAATGCCGTACGCGATATCGTTGTCGAGAAAAAAGTAAATTTATTGTAAAATATTGCAAAAAAATACAATTAACGTAGTCGCACGATACAATCAAACAAGCAGAAGTAGTACGCCTAAAGATGACTCTCAATAAGAGTCATCGTGACGTAATCTTTATTGCTTATAACTTAACGCGATTAACCAATCGGAAATTAATTACAGATGAATGACAGCACTTTCTTTTTTGGCGATTGGCAAATTAATCCACACAGCAATAGCATTCAGTCTGGCGATGTTATTCGCAGTCTTGAACCCAAAGCCATGGATGTATTGCGTTTACTATGCCAACACCAAGGGGAAGTGCTAGCAGCAGACGATATTATTAACCACTGCTGGAACAGCATCGCCATTGGTGATAATCCGCTGCATAAAGTGATTACCCAACTGCGTAAAGCATTAGGCGATCAAGCATCTAATCCGCAGTACATAGAAACCATTCGCAAACGCGGTTATCGCACCATCGCCAGTGTTGAGTTCCCTATTGGTCACCATGCCAAAGTCACTACTCAACAATGGCAAGGCGCCTCACCGTTTCCAGGTTTACGCGCATTTGACACCAACGACTCCAACGTATTTTTTGGCCGAAGCGAGCAAGTTGACACCTTATTAAATCGCATCACTAAACAAGTTGAATTTGGCCGAGCCTTCTGTTTAATCCTCGGCCCCAGCGGTACAGGTAAATCATCGCTCATTAATGCCGGTATCATGCCGAATTTAATGTCAAAAAATGGCTTTAACGGGGTTGGCGTAATCGATAATGCCAATCTAGATTTAGCCGATGTCACTAAAGGACGCTTAATTATCGATATCGCCAGTGCGATGCTCGACTGGGAAATCAAAGACCAAGCGGTGTTTACCGACTGTAGTGCCGATATGTTGGCAAACAAGCTGCAAAACGACATCAACGCCGTTATTGAATATTGTCAGCTAGCTTTAGCCAAATACTCATCAATCAATGATGACAATACCCCAAAATACAGTCGGCCCCATTTTTCATTGTTTATCGACCGTTTAGAAATCTTATTAGCGTCGCCATTATTTACCGAATCCGAACGCAACAATGTATTAGATATCCTCGAAACCCTTGCGGTTTCAGGGGTAGTATTAATGATTAGTGCTTGCCGCAATGACTTTTACCCCCAAGTCGTTAGCCACCCGAGCCTAATGGCAGGCAAAGCCAATGGCTCACATTTCGATTTATCCGCGCCAACCCGAGCAGAGCTGATGCAAATGATCCGCTTACCGGCCAATGCAGCTAACCTCACATGGACACTCGATCCCGATACGGCAATGCCGCTGGACGAAATACTCTGCAGTGAAGCGGCCTCAAATCCCGATGCACTGCCCATGTTGCAATACACCTTGCAATCACTGTATTTAAACAAAGATGACAACAATCAATTATTGGTGTCGGTATACCATTCGCTTGGGGGGATTGAAGGCGCCATCGGTAAAAATGCCGAAGAAGTGCTCAATCAATTAAACAACAGCGAACGCGCCGCACTGCCTAAAATACTGTCGATGTTAGTCACCCTAACCGAAGATGAAAAATCGATCACCAGCAGCACCGCCCGCTGGAGCGATCTCAGTAGTGATGCCGAAATAAACCTCGTCAAAGCCATGGTTGATAACCGTTTGTTTGTTTCGCATCTGCAACAAGATCAACCCTGCTTTAGTATTGCCCACGAAGCGCTATTAAGGCGCTGGCCCCGTGCCACAAAATGGATAACCGAGCACAGCGACAGTTTAGCGATTAAAAGCCGTTTACAGCATCAATCCAACCGCTGGCTGGCGGAGTCAAAAAGTAACGCTTATTTACTGGCAGAAGGCAAACCATTAGCAGAAGCAAGCACATTGCTCAATAACCAATTGTTTAACCTAGAGCCTCAAGAGCTAGCCCTCATTCAAGCGTCTAGCAAACAAGCCAACATCGGGCGCTGGCGCCGCCGCGCAGTCATGCTAGCCCTTGTGGCACTGACATTAATTTCTGTCGCCATGAGTGTTCGCAGCATTGAGGCCGAAAACCAAGCACAACAAAAACGCCTGGCGGCAGAAAACTTACTCGGTTTTATGGTGGGAGAATTCGCCGACAAAATGCGCGGTATTGGCCGCATGGACTTGCTCGATGGGATCAGTAATAAAGCATTAGAATATTTCAGTGACGTTTCCGCCGACGATGCCAGCTATTTAAGCTTTGAAGCCCGTTTCCAACACAGCCAAACCTTAGAGGCCATGGGCGAAGTGGCCTATTCTCGCGGCAATACCGACGAAGCCCGCAGCGCCTTAATCGCCGCCCGCGAGCGCATGTTGCCGTTACTCGAAATACAACCGCAAAACCTTAGTTTACTTAAAACTTTAGGGGCTAATGCTTTTTGGCTCGGCCAGCTTGAGTACGATAAAAGTGATTGGACTGCAACACAGACTTGGTTGGAGCGTTATCTTGAATACAGCCAAGCCATGTACCAATACGCGCCAAACGATAACGATGCCCTTATGGAGTTGTCCTATGCCCACAACTCCCTAGGCTCGATATACATGAAGAAGCAAAACTTTACCGCTGCCCGTGAGGCATTTGAGCAATCATTACAGTTAAAACAAAAAGCACTAGTTCAAGACCCAAGTAATAGCAAAATGATTGCTGATGTGGCCAATGCACAATCATGGATTGCTAGCGCGGCCACCGCTCAAGGCGACATTACCGCGGCGATACAAATACACCAACAAATTCAACAGCAGCTGTCCAATCAAGCATTAGAAAAACAGCCTTATTTACTTGACAGGTTATCGAGCAGCTATCAAATACTGGCTAATTTACTAAATTACCAAGGCCACCAACAACAAGCTTTTGAAAAAGCACAGCTTAGTTTAGTCGCAATTACCGATGCCCTAAAACAAGATCCTGATAATGATATTTGGAAGCTCCAACAATATTATGTTCACTTCGATATGTTAGCGTTTAGTACTTTACCTATTAAAAAAACCATGGAATTTAGTAGTGAATCATTAGCACAAAAAATTAGTATGGATACCGTATTAACAAACTCAAGTAAAAAAAATCATCTACACGCTAAATATCAGCTGGCAACCGCACATTATTTAGCATCACAGAAAAAACTACCAGAAAGTCTAATTTATGCTCGCCAAGCTAGTATCTCTTTTAGTCAATTAATCACTGAGTTTAGTCAAAACACTGCCTATGCTGCAGAATTAGCCCAAAGTAATATGCTATCAGCTACATTACTAATATCGTTACGAAAACCTCAGCAAGCTAGCAAACTGTGTGAACTATCAAAAGCTCTACTACTCCCCATTGTAGTCAGTAACAATAACCCCAAATTTACAGTCCCTTACGCTCATGCCCTCGACTGCCTCGGTGAGCTTACGCAACACCCCAATTTAGTTCAACTGTTAGAAAGTTCGGCCATAACCGATTTTAGGTTTAATCCTAAAACTAAAAACCCTAACCCCTAACCCAACAAAATGGAAAATATAATGTCAAATACTCAAAACACGACAACATTTTTTAACCTCACCGTCACCCTAGAAAACGGCGAGCCGTTTTTCAGTTATACCAATCACGATGGTACCCCTAAAAGCGGTGATGTTATCATTACCAAAAACTGTACCATCACCTACCAACTTATTGACCACACGGGCAAAGGGCTTAAGTTTTTTGGCGCAGCGTTTATGACCCCATTTGACGGTATTATCGATGCAGTCAGTACTGATGGCAGCTTAATACACTTAACCGACTTAGATGAAATATCGGGCAACACCCAATTTCAATTTGTGTTGTCGAACACCAGCAATACCTTATTGGTACTCAGCCCAGACCCTGAAATTATCAACCGCGAAAATGATTAAATAAGTAGAAAAATGATAAAAGCTCAGACTTGCCCTGAGCTTTTATCTTGTTCAGCATAATTAAAACAACCAATAATTAAACCTTGATAAAACTGCTGGTGTTATCCATTAACATCACCTGAGGTTGGAGTTATCTTTTACCCGTTAACCGAGCTCAAAAACCAATCATTTCTCAATAGCCCAACGAGTAAACGCCTGCCAAATAACTGTATCGCTACCTCCCAATAACGGCTCAACATCTGTCAACGATGCAACCAAATACAGCTGCACAACAAGCTATTTAAGCTAAGAACACTATCGATTTTAGTGAGACAAATCCTAAAAACCAGCAACAAAATCAGCTTACCTCCAAGGTACATGCAATAGACACAACTCAATCGCAACACATTTTCACAATAAATAGCAACTTTAAACAATTTAAAATCAACAAGTTAAAAGCAGAAGGTTACCGAAAGGTAAATAAGCCTTATTCCTAATAGAGTATTTGACATCAACAAGGGGTTACCAATACCAAACGCTTAAGGGAATGCACCATGTTTACCAATGATAAATTAACTGAACTCAATGACACTATTTCTCGTGTGACTAAATTAACAAACTCATTCGCTAAATTTCCCAGCGCGATAAAAATACCATTGCGAGTTGAGGTTGAACCACAATCCAACTCATCAGCAACAGATGTCATTTTTGATACCACTTTTAATGCAACTTTTGATGCCACCTCAGCAAGCCATAATGGCAAAATGGCAGTAGCAGATAACCTACAAATTAGCACCTTGCTCAATGTGATCACCGCGATTTCAGAAGCGATTTTTGTGATTAATTCTGCTGGCGTCATTGAGATGATCAATCCGTTAGGCGCTAAATTATTCGGTGCCCCAGCCGAAATGTTAATCGGTCAAACCTGGACCGATTATCTACAAAGCCCTTTTAAAGATGAGTATCTATCTTTATTTACCTTGTGGAACAGCGCCAGCGGTCAGGCCAATAAAGTGACTCAGTTTAATCATGGCCCTAAAGAAATTATCATTAATCGCGCCGACAGCACGTTACTCGAAGCAGACTTATCATTGTCATGTTTACCGTCGATGCAGATAGGTTCTGAGCCGTTATTTATTGGCATCATGCATAATCTCACAACCCATAAAGCTGAGTACAACAAACTGCGCCACTTAGCACATACCGACAAATTAACCGGCCTTGCCAATCGTCACGCTTTTGATGATGCCTTGCAAACCAACTGGAACGACAGCATTAACCACGACCAACCGCTGTGTTTAATCATTATCGATGTCGATTATTTTAAAATGTTTAATGACCAGTATGGTCATGTTAACGGTGATAAATGTTTGCAAAAAATTGCTCAAGTACTGGCAGAGGTGCTCCCGTCTAACAATGCGATGGCTGCCCGTTATGGTGGTGAAGAGTTTGTCGTCATTTTACCCAACAGCAATCCGTTAACTGCAGAATACATTGCCAAAAATATTCAACGTCGTATTAACCAGTTAACCTTTACCGACATAGGGTTACCTGCACAAACCAAAATCAGTGTCAGCCAAGGCATAGCCTGTGAACGCAGTGGCCAATACCGCACGCCAACCGCACTGGTTTGCGCAGCAGACACAGCACTTTACCGCGCAAAATCAACAGGCCGTAACCGCATTAATATGAGTAGCTAATATCTATTAGCTTCTAAACAATCATCAAACAAAGGGTTAACAACACGCTTGGTAAGCGGCTATACCACTTTGTTGATTAGCCTGCTGGGCCATATTATATTCAGCTGGCGTGGCAAAATGTGCATCCCAATGTTGTAATTTGGGCAGCATAAGTCGATGCCATAAAGGCGGAATGAGGGTCAATACAAAGGTACTAAGGTAACCGCCAATCATTTGCGGTGCATCGGGATAAGGCGATAACTGATGGTAAGGTAACTGTCCTTGAGCGTGATGATGTGAATGTCGGGTTAAGTTAAACATTGCCCACGAGCTTACCCGCTTATTGGTATTCCAAGAATGATGAGGTTTTACTGGCGAGTTAAGTTCGCGAACCAAACCATAATGCTCCATGTAATTGACTATCTCTAAAGTCGCTTTAGCCCATAACGCCATTAATACAAAAAAGCTTAACCCCTGCCAACCCGCAAGCCAAAATACCCACACCATAATAGCGACACTCATAGCGTAACCTCGTAACGCTTTATTGTGCCAACTCCATACCGCTAACTGTTTACGCACCAGCCTTTGTTGCTCAATGTGCCACGCACTAATATTGCCCTTAATGGTCGAAATAATAATATGTGCATAAACACCACGACCACGAGGAGCGGTAGCAGGATCGTTCAAGGTACTAACGTATTTATGGTGGCCATATACATGTTCAATGGCAAAGTTAGCATCAAAGCTAAATGCCAATAACCAGCGTCCAATCAATAATGACACCGGCTGCCAAGTACGATGGGTTAGCTCATGGCCTGTAATCGTCGCCATTACGCCAACCACTAAGCCCAAATAAATCACCATCACCCCATATTGAATCATGCTGGTGTTTTGCCTTGCTAACACAGTGTCATACCCCGTAAAACGAGTGACCCATGCGCCATATTGGCCAATATCTTGGCTGGCAAATTGCCAGCAACACACAAACACTAATATCACAGTCAATGGCAGCGCCAACCACAATTGCCACGTAAGCAATGCCGGATAGCGATATTGTGGCGTCGCGGTATCATCACCAAACACGATGTCACCACCCAAATACACCGCAACCCAAATAGCAAAGCCAATGCTGATATAGGTTCCACCCAAAGTGATGCTGATAATAGCGATCACAGCCATAAGATGAAACGACATAAATTTAAGGTATTTAAACATGGCCATGTCCTTATGCTTGCGGTTCGTCAGCTAAAGGACGCTGGCGTAAATTAACGTGAATGTTCACATCAGTTTTAGGCAGACTCTGACAGGCCAAAATCATTCCTTGAGCGATGGCTTCAGCCGATAAAACATATGCGCTGTCGGTTAATTGTTTCACTTCGCCAGCAACCAACTTGCATCGACAAGCACCGCAACTGCCTACTCGGCAATGATGCGGAAAGGCTATATTGGCGGCCAACGCGGCGGTTAAAAGAGAGTGTTTAACGCTAGTTTGCGCTATCACTATTTCATCATTAATGGTTAGGCTAACCGTTTTGGCAGTAAACATAGACAACATACGCATTCCTTGGTGATTAAAGGTTTACTGTACGCCAACCAGAAATATAACAAAGAGGGAAGAATGGACATTAAGGGGTCATTAATAGACAAGCACAGCAAAATCCGTTACAACTAACTCAAAGCCATTAATAAGATTGCTATGCAGCTGCTTCCTGTATTTTACTTAAACCAAGTGTATCAACAGCTGCGCCTGTGGGAATGCAATGTCGATATATGGCTAGCCCATAACGGCCTTATGCTTGAACAACTACAAGACCCACACTTTCAAGTGAGTTTTGATGATTATCAACGGTTAATAACCTCTGCAATTCATCTATCGGCACGACCTGACTTAGGTTTACATGTCGGCAGCCGAATAGGCATTAACACCCATGGTATGATGGGATTTGCCATCCTTAATAGCAGTACCCTTAAACAAGCTGTTGATATATTGAAGCAATTTATCAATACACGCACACCATTGGTTAATGTTAATACCCATGAAACCGCCAGCAGTATGGTTATCACACTGCAAGCGATACAACCATTGGGCGTGATTCAACAACCGTTTATGGATGCTTTGCTCGTCACCATTGCCAACTTGTTACAACAAACCACCCCGTTGTCACCTGCAATAAGCCAGGTTAATTTGGGGTTCGCAGCACCAGCCTATTGGCAGCAATACTCCGCATTACTCAAAGTACCAGTGCATTTTAATCAAGCCAGCACCCAGCTAATATTAACTCAAGCATCATTAAATCAACGCTTAGATATGGCCGATCCCAGCTCGTTTATTCAAGCCAAACAATGGTGTATTAACGAACTTAAAAAACTTGATTTACAGCAAAGCCTTAGCGATAAGTTGTATCAGTATTTACTACAAAGTCCGATGCCACTACCAAGCTTAAGCGATACAGCCACGCATTTTAATATGACCCCACGGACTCTTCATCGCCATTTAACTCAACAACAAACAAGCTATAAGAACATTGTCGCGTCGGTGAATCACCATATTGCGAAGCAATACTTATCGCAATCTAGTGGCAGTATTAAGCTGTTGGCATATCAATTAGGTTATGTTGATGTGGCTAACTTTCGACGGGCATTTAAACGCTGGCAAGGCACCACACCCAGTGAATACCGCCAGCAAAAAAGAGTAAAATGACATTCGATTTAGGAACATAAGTGACTAAGCACTAACTAAACACTAAGTGATTAACTAAACACTATGTAACTAAACACTAAGTGATTAACTAAACACGAAGTGATTAACTAAGCCCTAAGTAAGTAACTAAGCTATTAACTAACCGACAAAATCCGTTAATTAATAGCACTAATGTAATTAGCTAGATTGAACTGTATTTTTTTTGGTTTCTAGCATAACGGGCATACGCGATTAACAAGCCAGCCCCTAAATACATCGTTAAACTATACACTCCAGCCACCACAGCATAGCTCGGGGCTTGCAGTAAACTAATGCAAATAAGCATTGCCATAGTGGAGTTTTGTAAACCAATTTCAATGGCCAACGTTAGGCTATCTTTATGGCTTAATTTGAATATCTTGGCAGTAATTACGCCCACCATCATGGCAATCAAATTTAACAACATGCATGCAATAAACACCTCGTTAAAAGCGTCGCTGATAATGTCACGTTCTTGAATCACTACCCCAGTAATCATCAACAATAAAAACACTAATGCAAAGCGCCTAAAATACACCTCAACCTTCACAGCCCAATCGCGATAATAACGCCGCACAATCATGCCAAACATAATCGGTAGCAAGGTAATCACCAATAACCCTAATGAAATGCTACTTAACGACACCTCAATATCATGGTTTTCACTAAAATAACTAACCGCAAATTGGATGATAAACGGCGCGGTAAAGACACACATAATGCTACTCAGTGCAGTCAAACTCACTGACAATGCCAAATTCGCTTTGGCTAAGTGGCTAATTACATTTGAGGTAGTCCCACCAGGACAGGCTGCCAAAATCATTAACCCTACCGACATCGCTGGCGATAAATCTATTAGTAAACATAGAGTAAAAGCCAGCAAGGGCAACACGATGATTTGGCCTATAAAGCCGCCAATAATCGGCATGGGAGTTTGCCACAAACGTAAAAAATCAAACTGGGTTAAGCTTAATCCCATGCCAAACATAATAAACGCCAGCGCAAGTGGCAGCAGTATTTCGGTAATAATCGAACCTGTCATTGGGAGTAACATCCTTGCCCGCTAAACAGGTTTAGCGGGTATCATAAGCTTCAGTACAGAATACGTTCTTGCGAAATATGACTGCATGAATACGGTTTTATCAAAATCAAACCGCCCTTTGGCGTCGTTAACAGGCTTAATCTAAAAAGCTATTGTCTTGTGCCAACATGACCTGATACAAAGGTTGAAAATTACCCCAAGTCACTAAATCAGAACCATTAACTTGACGAGTTTTAGTCGCAATTTCATGGCCAATCAATTTAAGTTCACCCGCCGCCTGTGCCAATAACTGGCTATGGCAGCAACTGTCTAACATGACAAAATTAGCCGTTGCCGCATCCACAGACTTACCCACAGTGAGTAAGCCATGGTTTTGTAAGATAACCGCAGCATGGCCTTGTAGCGCCTCTGCAATCATGTCGCCTTCAGATAAATCAGCGACCACGCCGGTAAAGGTGTCAAAAATGCTGTGGTTTTCATAAAACATACAGGCATCTTGAGAGATAGGTTTAAGTAACTCACCTAATGATGAAAATGCACGCCCATAAGTGGTATGGGCATGGGCCACTGCGTTGACATCGGGGCGCGCATGGTGAATACGCGAATGGATAGCAAATGCGGCATTATTGATTGGGTGCTTGCCCTCCAAAATATTGCCTTTATGATCAACACGCACTAAATCTGATGCTTTAATTTTAGAAAAATGCACCGCTAATGGATTAACCCAAAATGACTCAGGATCAATACAATCACGCAAGGTAATGTGCCCCGCTAAACCCTCATCAAATCGGTAATGGGCAAATACCCTAAATGCCGCGGCTAAGCGCTGTTTTTCATATTGTTGTTGCTGTTGTTTGTTATCAAATTTTGGCGGTAGCGGCATTGGATACTTATCAGTACCAATAGTCATTTTTTGAATTTGCTGTGCTTGAGTGTCATTTATAGCGGTCATGTTGAGTCTACTTTTATTAGTTTAGTTTGACTTTAATTTAACCAAGCCTAAAATAAATTCAAATGATACTAAATCATAGATAACTATTAATATGCTGCATAGTAAGATTGATTTAAACTTATTCCTCATTATGAGTACGGTATATCAGCACGGCAGCATTACTGCTGCGGCCAGTAAACTGCACCTTACACAACCCGCTGTAAGCCATGCTATTGCTCGGTTACGCGACAAATTTAACGACCCATTGTTTGTCCGCCATGGCCGTAAAATGGTACCAACAGCCTTATGCCAAAAAATCATTCCCGACGTGCAACAAGCGCTGCTGTTACTCAATAATACCGTTAGCCAACCCGCGACATTTGACATACAACAGCACAAACGCGAGATAAAACTAGGCTTAAGAGACATATTAGAGTCAATGTTCTTTCCTATTCTTATGCCCGATTTACTCAATAACACCCCCAATATCACCCTAAACAGTCGTCAAATTAAACGCACTGAACTTGAGCCGTCACTGGCGCAGCAAAGTTTAGATATTGTTATCGATGTACTGATGCCAACCCATAAAGATATTTGCAATACTCTAATATGCAGCGAACGATTTTCATTAGTGTGCCGCCGAAACCATCCGATTTTACAGCAGCACACCCTCGCCAATTATGCCGCCGCATCTCATGCATTAGTGAGCTTAAAAGACTTCAGCATCGACACCGTCGACATGGCGCTTGCCCATCAAGGCGTTAGCCGTAATATTGCATTACGTTGCGAGCATTACTTTGCCGCCATCAGTGTGATCTGCCAATCAGATTTGATCATGACCATGCCAAACACCTACGCCATGTTGCTACAACAAACCATGCCCATTGTGGTGTCGCCATTACCCTTTGAAGTGCCAGAATTGGCGGTACACATGTATTGGCATCAACAAGCTCAAGACGATCCGGTAAACCAATGGATCAGAAACAAATTGCTTAATATCTCAGCCCAGTTGTTTTAGCTTCTTTTAAATCGTTAGTAAGTCATAAATAAACCGTAAGAAATAAATCGCAGAAAATAGTCAAAAATAAAAACCCTTTTTCATTTTTGTACCGTTTACACTCATAACAGACCTACTTTTCCTGTGTTAAAACAGTATTTAGCTAACCATTAGCGGAGTTATCAATGAACAAAACATTAATCACTAGCATTATTTCTACCTCATTATTTGCCTTAACCGCCACCAGCAGTTTATCGACAGTGCAAGCGGCTGAACTCAGTTTTGCTCATATTGAAACAGTAGGAACCAGTACCATTGAAGCCGAAGCAGACATGGCTATTATCAATGTTCAAGTATCTATAGAAGCCGATAGCGCTAAAGCCGCTAAAGACAAAGCCGACGAAGCCGTCAGCCAATTTATGCAACGGTTACTCAAGGCTGGAGTCGACAAAAAACACATTCAAAGTGCTAATTTACAACTCAACCCACAATATACGTATGTGCAAAATGAACCTCGAAAACTCACGGGTTATAGCGCAAGTCGTCAAATGACCATTACCGTAATTGATCTAAATCGGTTAAATGAGCTACTCGACAGCGCCTTGGTTGAAGGGATTAATAATGTTAATAATATCGAACTAAAATCCAGCCAAGAAGCCAATATTATTGCCCAGGCTCGCCAAGCAGCCATTACCGATGCTCAGCAAAAAGCACAGTCACTTGCAAAAGGCTTTGGTGAACAAATTGCTGGGGTATGGGAGGTAAGATACTTTCCGCAGCAAGCCAATCAGCCAGAAATGTACCGCGCCAGCATGAAAATGAATGCCGATGTGGCGCAAACTTATCAGCAAGGCCAAGTTAACATTAGCGACAGAGTTGAAGTGGTTTTTAGATTGAAATAGCAATAAACAAGCAGGTTGAACTTGATTCAGCCTGCTTTGTTGTAACAGCAATGAATCCACTCATCGCCACCCACTGTCTACAATCATGAACAATGACAACAAACCATCACTCACCTAGCAATATTTACGAC
This sequence comes from Shewanella sp. SG41-4, assembly GCF_014164505.1. Classification (GTDB taxonomy): domain Bacteria; phylum Pseudomonadota; class Gammaproteobacteria; order Enterobacterales; family Shewanellaceae; genus Shewanella. The sequence goes on from NZ_JACJFI010000008.1 coordinate 33,270, forward strand.
ATAAAACCATAAGTAATTAATTGTTTATTATAACATTAACATAAAATACACATTTAATCGCAATAAAAATGATCTAAGTCACATCTGAAAATCACTCCTCAAATTAAACTCGATGCATAGACTGTGGATGCGAGTGCCAGATTATCAACATAATCTGGCGTTGCTGACATTAACACCACCTTAGGTTTAGTTGTTTGCCCTTATGACACCCTACTCGTCCCATCCTCAAAGGCATTAGACTTTGCCAGTGACTCAAAAAATAAAAAGGCTTTGCAATGATTGATATCACTATCGACGGAACAACACTTTCGCTTCCTAAAGCTGACAGCTTGTTAAAGGCAGCAAAAAACGCCGGTATTAACATCCCTAGCTTATGTGACTATTCTCACCGCCAAGAGAGACAACACTGTAATTTGTGCCAAGTACAAATCAAAAACCATGATGGCAGTTTGCGATGTGTTCGTGCCTGTGAGACACCGCTTGAAACCGGCTTAGAGGTCATTACCCAGTCAAGCCACTTGAGTCAACTTCGTCAACAAGCACTCAAAGATATTCTCAGCGACCACTTTGCTGACTGTGAAGCGCCCTGCCAAACTGCCTGCCCTGCCGGCGTTGATGTGCAGTCCTATCTTTATCATATTGGTAGAGGCGATCATAAAGAAGCCGTCAAAGTCATCAAACAGACCTTACCTTTGCCACTGTCGATTGGCCGTGTTTGTCCTGCTTTTTGTGAAACCCAATGTCGCCGCGGGCTCGTTGATGAGCCAGTGGCAATTCGCCAATTAAAACGTCATGCAGCAGACCTAGATTTACATGATGCTGAGCCTTATGTCCCACCAAAAGCACCGGCTACCAATAAGCGTATTGCCATTATCGGCAGTGGCCCAGCAGGACTCACCGCCGGCTATTATTTGTCTAATAATGGTCACGATGTCACCATTATGGAATCTGCCCCAAAAGCAGGAGGTTGGTTACGTTACGGCATCCCTGAGTACCGCTTACCTAAAGATATTCTTGATAAAGAGATTGAACTGCTCACCCGCAACGGACTTAAAATCGAAACGGGAGTTGAACTTGGCCGCAATACCAATTTAACTGAATTAGTGGCCAATTATGATGCTGTTTGCCTTGCGATTGGAGCGCAAAAAGCAGTACCAATGAATTACCCTGGCAGCGATTTAATCGGCTGTTATTTAGGGGTGGATTATTTGCGTGACTATTGCACCGATAAAAAATTGATTACAGGCAAAAAAGTAGCCGTCATTGGTGGCGGTAATACCGCGATTGATTGCGCCCGTACCGCTGTGCGCGATGGCGCTGATGTGACCTTAATTTATCGTCGTAGCCGTGAGGAAATGCCAGCTGAACCCTATGAAATACATGAAGCAGAAGTCGAAGGGGTTAAGTTTCATTTTCTCACTAATCCACTGGAAAACCACAGTGACGACCAGGGCCGGGTCAAATCCATCACCTTTGCTAAAATGGCGCTCGGCGAGCCCGATGAATCTGGGCGCCGTTCTCCTAAAGCGACTGGCAAAACCTTTGAAGAAGCATTCGACACTGTAATTCCTGCGGTATCTCAACAAGTGGATTTAGCCTTTTTAGACCAACCAGAAAATCAAATAGACACAGGGCATATCGCCCTGACCCGCTGGCATACCTTCCTTGGCTGCGAGCAAACCATGTCTGCTGGGGTGGAAAAACTTTTTGTTATCGGTGATTCCCGCACCGGCCCATCTACCGCAGTAGCAGCAGTAGCGGATGGCCGAAAAGCCGCTGAAGCCATTGAAGGATTGTTAACTGAAGGCTTAACTTGCCATTTAGAGCCTGAGCTATTTAACTCACGAAAGGCTAACAAAACAGCCTCGTTATCTGCTGAGCTATATCCCAACGCATACCCTAACTTATACCCTGAGACAGCCAAACGTCGCCGCTTAAAAATGCCTGAACTAAACCAGCTAAATCGAGCGCTTAACTTTGCCGAGGTAGAACTAGGATTCATTCCCGATGAAGCAATGCAAGAAGCGATGCGCTGTTTGGAGTGTGCTTGCCAAGCCAATACCGATTGTAAGTTACGCGATTATGCCACCGAATATAAAGTAGACGGAAAAACACTGGATCAAACCAAAGCGCGTAAATTTAAAGTCGATAACAGTGCGCCTTTTATTACTTTCGACGCTAATCGCTGTATCAGTTGCGCCGCTTGTATTGATGCTTGTCATCAACAAAGTGGTCATAACGTTATCAGCTTTGAAGCCAATAGTTATCAAGCGCTACCCGATGCTGCAACAACAGGCATTAGCCGCAACGCCCCTCGTGTTGGCTTTACTGCGTCGATGAATGACAGCGATTGTGTGCAATGCGGTAACTGTGTTCAAGTTTGCCCTACTGGCGCTTTGGTTGATGCCCGCGATAAAACCCAAGGTAGCGACAGAGCGTTAACCAAAACCTCAACCGTGTGCACATATTGTGGCGTTGGTTGCCGGGTTGAACTGCATGTCGACCAAACCAAAAATCATGTAATGCGAGTATCTGGCGATACTCAATCAGTGGTCAATGAAGGCATGCTATGTGTTAAAGGACGCTCTGGTTTTGATTTTTTAAACAGTCCTAAACGCCTTACAACGCCATTAATTCGCAAAAATGGTCAGCTAGAACCGGCCACTTGGTCTGAAGCCATTAGTTATATAGCACAGCAACTTCAACCGATTAAAGATGCTGCTGGGCCAAGCAAGTTTGCGGCATTGTCTTCAGCTAAATGCACTAATGAAGAAAACTATTTAATGCAAAAGTTCGCCCGTAGCATTATGGGCACTAATAACATCGATCACTGCGCGCGACTATGTCATTCATCATCTGTTGCTGGGTTATCCGATACCATTGGCGGCGGGGCCATGACCAATGATATTCCCAGCATTAAAGACTCAGATGTGATTTTTATCATCGGCTCCGATACCACCAGCGCCCATCCTATTATCGCCTCTCACATTAAAAGAGCGGTCAGCCAACACGGCGCGCGCTTAATTGTCGCGGATCCAAAGAAAACCACTATCGCAGACAGTGCCCATTTATATGTGTCACATAAACCGGGCACAGATGTGATGTTACTCAATGCCATCATGCAGCAAATTATCATCAATAACTGGCAAGACATGCACTACATCAATAGCCGTATTGAAGACTATGAATTGCTCAAGCAAGAAGTGATGAAGCCAGATTACAACTTAGCCAATGCAGCGTTGATTACAGGCGTGAGCGCCGAAGACATTGCCGCTATGGCTAAAATGATTGGCACAGCAAACAAAACTGCCTTGTATTATGCCATGGGGATTACTCAACATACTTCGGGTTATGACAATGTGGTGTCCACCTCCAACTTGCAATTGCTGTGTGGCAACATTGGCGTAACGGGCGGCGGACTAAACCCACTTCGTGGCCAAAGTAATGTTCAAGGCGCTTGTGATATGGGCGCGTTACCCAATTATTATCCCGGTTATCAGCAAGTCGATAACCCACTCAATAACGTTAAGTTTGCCAAAGCTTGGGGCAATACTTCGCTGTCGTCAGAACCTGGATTAGCAGCAACTGAAATCATGCAGGCGATTGTGAAAGGTAAACTCGATGCTCTGTATGTTTTGGGAGAAAACCCAGTGCTAAGCGATCCGGACCAAGCTCACGTAATCGCTGCACTATCCAAAATTAAATTTATGGTAGTGCAAGATATCTTTTTAACCGAAACCGCGCAGATGGCCCATGTGGTACTACCCGCAACTGCCTTTGCCGAAAAAGATGGCCATTTCACTAATACAGAACGTCGGGTACAACAATTACGTGTCGCGTTAACCCCTCCTGGGGATGCGATTGTAGACTGGAAAATTATCCAAATGATTGCCAACAGCCTTGATGCTAATTGGAATTACCACAGCACCAAAGATATCTGGCAAGAAATTAACCACGTCACCCCGCAATATCAAGGCCTTACCTGGCAACGACTTGAACATAAGGTAGATGGTTTACAGTGGCCATGCTTTGATGAAAACCATCCTGGCACACCGATTTTGCATACCGAAACATTTTTACGCGGTAAAGGCAGGATGATGCCAGTGAGCTATCGACTACCTGCCGAAATGCCCGATAGCGAATATCCATTAACCCTTTCAACAGGCCGTTTACTGGAACAATTCCATACTGGCACTATGACCCGTAAAACCCCGGAACTGGATATTAAAGGCTCGCCCAGAGTAATGATTTCGGTTTTTGATGCTGAGCAATTGGGAGTCAATAACGGTGATATGTTGAAACTGAGTACTCGCCGCGGAGAAATAGACATAGCCGCCTTTGTGACTAAGCGGGCTCAGGTAGGAGTATTATTTTTACCGTTCCACTTTGCCGAAGCAGCAGCCAATAAACTGACCATTAATGCATTGGATCCCATTGCAAAAATTCCAGAATATAAGGTGTGTGCCGTTAAAGCAGAAAAGTCACTGCTGCCAAGTGTTGGATGACAAGCGGTAACGAGCGATATCAAGCGATGACAAACGCCTAGGTGCTAGATCCTTCTATCCGTAAGCGCACCGTTCGCTTGTCACCGCTTGTTATCATTTTTTAAGCTATCCCTATCCCAGAAATAATGAGCGGTATCAAGCGATAACAAGCCAAGCGCCTAGGTGCGAGATCCTTCTATCCGTAAGCGCAGCGTTCGCTTATCACCGCTTGTTATCATTTTTTAAGCTATCCCTAGTAGGTTTAGCGCAACAATAACAATGGGATGTGGCTTTTACTGATCATCCGTGTCGTGTTGCTACCAACAAAAAACTCACGAATACGTGAATGACCATAAGCACCCATCACCATTAAATCAATTTGGTGTGCTAGCTGGTAAGCTTCAAGAGCCGCCTGCACCTCGCCCTGACAAACCGCAGTTGTCACCTCAAAACCAGCTTCGGTAAGAGAGCCTGCAACTGAAGTCAATTCGGTTTGCGCTTGAGACTGATTGTCAGACACCATCACTAAATGACATTCGAGCCCTTTAAGTAGTGGGCTGCTTTTCACGCGTTCAAGCACTGTTTTCGAGGTGGCACTGCCGTCATAAGCAATCATAAAACGGCTTGGCATTGTAAAATCAGCCATCACCACTAAAATCGGCTGTTTAAGGGTGCGAATAACACTTTCTAAATGACTGCCAATCGCTTGCGCCTGATCCTGATGTTGCTCACCTTGGCGACCAATAACCACTAGTCTGGCATCGACTTCTTGCTCAAGCAGCGTTTCCACTAAATCCCCATGGCGCTGCAGCGTTTGCACCGCAACTGAAGGCTGTGCCGCCAAGATGCACGCTTGAGCATCTTGTAGCATATATTTACCTTGTTCGAGCGCGAGTTTACTCATGCGCCCTTCAAGTTCAACCATCTCAGCAAGTAAATGCTCTCGGCTACCAAGGCCAATATTTCCCGACAGATTTAACTCTGTAGGATAGGCAGACTTATCCAATACATGTAATAACGTCACAGGGGCGCTCAACTGCATAGCCGCCCACCCACTAGCATCAGATACCGCGCGTGTTGCTTTTGAACCATCGATACAGGCAATCACATTTGTCATCATTATTATCCTTTTATGGTGTTGCTATGGGCTTAGTGACCTGACATCATTTTTTCAACGTCTTCGGGTTTATCATGCACACCAAATTTATCCACAATGGTAGCGCTGGCTTCATTAAGGCCAATTAACTCAACTTCAGTGCCCTCGCGGCGGAATTTAATCACCACTTTATCGAGTGCCGATACCGCAGTAATATCCCAAAAATGCGCCAAAGATAAATCAATAGTGACTTTTTCAACCACTTCTCTGAAATCAAATGAGTTGCTGAACTTATCTGCTGAGGCAAAAAAGACTTGGCCAATAATTTGATAATGACGACCGGCTTCTGCTGTAGTGTCGGTGCTTTTAACCACCATAAAACGACCCACTTTATTAGCAAAAAATAACGAGGCAAGTAACACACCTACAAATACCCCAATCGCTAAATTATGGGTAGCGACAACCACAACAACTGTGGCAACCATCACAAGATTGGTCGATAAAGGATGATGTTTAAGATTACGGATAGAATCCCAAGAGAAGGTTCCAATAGACACCATGATCATCACGGCAACAAGTGCAGCCATAGGGATCATTTTCAACCAATCACCTAAAAACACAATCAAGATAAGCAAAAACAAACCGGCAGAGAAAGTCGACAAACGTCCACGCCCGCCTGATTTAACGTTGATAATAGATTGACCAATCATGGCACAACCTGCCATGCCGCCCATTAAACCTGCACCAATATTCGCAATACCTTGGCCTTTACATTCGCGATTTTTATCACTTGGCGTATCAGTTAAATCATCAACAATGGTCGCTGTCATCATTGATTCTAATAAACCCACAACAGCAAGACCCGCTGAATAAGGAAAGATGATGATTAACGTTTCAAGGGTTAATGGCACTTCTGGCCACAAGAAGATTGGTAACGTATCAGGAAGTTGTCCCATGTCGCCTACGGTACGGATGTCTAATCCCATGTAAACCGCAAAAATGGTTAAGCCGACGATACATATTAAAGGTGACGGCAACGATTTACCAATAACAGGGATTAATGGGAATAAATAAATAATCCCCAGTCCTGCTGCGGTCATGGCATACACATGCCACGTCACATTTGTGAGCTCTGGTAACTGTGCCATAAAAATCAAAATGGCGAGTGCGTTCACAAAGCCAGTCACCACTGAACGCGAGACAAAACGCATCAAACTGCCAAGCTTTAAATAACCTGCTGCAATTTGAAATATGCCGGTCAATAACGTTGCCGCTAATAAATACTCAAGACCATGTTCTTTAACTAAGGTCACCATCAATAGCGCCATAGCACCCGTGGCCGCAGAAATCATTCCAGGACGTCCACCCGTAAACGCGATAACCACAGCGATACAGAATGAAGCATACAGACCCACTTTAGGATCAACCCCAGCAATAATAGAAAAGGCTATCGCCTCAGGAATTAACGCAAGTGCGACGACTATACCTGCTAACAGATCTCCACGGATGTTGGAAAACCATTCTTTTTTCATGTTTTGTATCATGTATTTTACTCTGTTTTAATGTTAGCCAATATGCCAATAACATGTGTTAACACCAGATAAATCTGCGTGCGTCAGCAGTGAAATTAACTCATTAATACAACAAAATGATATTGGGTAATGATATACAACAAAAACTACCCACAAGGCAGCAATTACGGACGGATCTTAGCGATCCAAATAGGGGAGGAAAAACTAATGCGGTTTAATATTCATTATGAAAAAACAACCTCGTTAATATGGGTAAATTAGGCTTAAAAATTTATTAAACGCGCACTGCATAAAAATGCAGCGGCAAGTATAAAGGGTTGCATAAGTAAAATCAAAGCGTTTAAACAGTAATGCCTGTGACACGCTTACTGAATTTGAGCCTCGTTAGCGCTGTAAAGTGGACGCAAAACTCAGCTATCACCTTTTAATGATCAACTGAACAAAGCCCAATGTTATGATGAAGGGATAACCGCAATTTTTTCTGAGGTAAATTTGTTGTACGCAACGATTAAGCCGTAAGCCATTAATACTGAAACACACTCTGAAATAGAACCCAATAACCGGAATGCTTCATAAGTAGAGCTAGGAATTAACGCTGCATAAGTGGACCCGAAATTTATTATCACTAGGAGAAAAAATGGTAACTGCATCAAAACAGCAGCCTTAACATTAAAGGGAGACCGAGGAACAACCTTTCTAAATAACATGTGGATCTCTATCGATACTCCAGCGGCAACGCTTACTTTCAGGTATTAGTTCAATTTGGGCTAATACGCGTTCAAATTCGGTTTGTAAACGCTGACGACTTTTGGCTTGCAGTATTAATTGGCGTCGGTATTTTCCTGCTTTACGATCCAGTGGAGCCGGGATAGGGCCAATAATTTCAAAGTCTTTATCTTGTGGTAATAGCTCGCTGGTGCGGGCAAGAAAAGCATC
>NZ_JACJFI010000090.1 GCF_014164505.1 Shewanella sp. SG41-4
AAACCGTTAACGGTCAATGTAACTAAACCGAGCATTGTAGAGGTAGGTACAGAGATAGAGCTAACATTACAGGTGGTTAATCCATTCGCAGCAACAGGTGTTGATGCATTGATGGAATGGGTGTTACCTGATGGCAGCATAGTCTCTAACCAAGACACATTAGTCTATTTGGTTAAAGAAGAAGACTTAGATGCGTCGAAAAGACTTAACATGAAGGGCAGAGCATGGCTTTCAGGTTATAAAGATGTCACGTTAGGAGAGTCCAACATAACGCTGAATACATTCCAGTATGCATTCCCGACTGATGATAAATTAAGTTTGTCGGTAAACAACAGCGTTAAGTTTGTGCCATCAACAGGTTTCGCTATGTTGAATATGCCATACATTAATGCACCAGGAGTAATTTTTAACTACGAATGGTCATTTGATGAAGCAGCTATTGAAAAAACATCAAGTAACGGTAAAACGTTGAACTTTAAAGTAATCCAAGCAGGGATTCATAAGATAACACTGACACTTTCAGATAATAGAGGTAATTTTACGTTTATTGATGGATTTGTTGAGGCGATTGAGCCAGATCCACTAGAGTTCAAGGTTACAGATATATATTCAAATAAATACATGAGGATGCCATTGACTATCTCGCTATATCCGAGCGTTAAGTCAAACCACCCTTACGATTTTATGAAAAGCTATCAATGGACTGTTAATGGGGTTCAAGGTGAGCCATCGAGTCGCGCAATAGGTGTGTTCGAAAACTTACCATCGGGTCATTATGAGATTGAGCTAAATGTTACGTCCAATTTCGGCCAAACAGGTAAGCATACGATGTCATTTGATGCTAAAGACAACCAAGCGCCGGTGTGTGAACCTATCGTAAGAGAACAGTATGGTACTCATATTGTCGATGCAAACTGTAAAGACAGCGACGGTACGATTAGTTATTACCGATGGGTTGTTAACGGTACAGTATTTACGCCCTATGGTGCGCAAGTAAGGTTCAGTGCCAATGAGTTCCCTTCCGCAACAATTGTTATCGAAGCTGTTGATGACGCTGGAGCAAAAGGAATTGGTAGAGCGAATTTTTAAGTAAACATAATAACTCTAAAAAAACCGTCATTTTGGCGGTTTTTTTATTTGAGCGTCCCAATTGGCACTTGAACGAAGAAAACTAAGCAGTGCGATGTTTTAAAATACCTCATTAGTAACTGGTTGGAGGTAAAAATTGAAACACGTACTTATTAGCTTCACTTTGATTTCAGTTGCAATCTTGTTATTAGCAGCAAGATTCACTATCGCGGTGCCAAGCCAAGAATATTCATGTTTGTTTGCCAGTTATTTTTTGGTGGATAAGCAAGATATCAACATAAAGCGCAATCGGTTGATCGCTTTCAGTTTGCCAACCAATACACCGTATTTTAGTAAAGGTACACGCTGGATAAAAAAGCTAGTGGGTATGCCTGGAGATCATATTGTAGTGAGTGTTGATGCTGTGTCTGTAAACGGCATTGTTTATAAAAACAATATGCGGCAATTGCTCATGAAAATTGATGTTGATGAGGCTGATGTCGTAAAAGATTTTTATTTAAATGATGGCCAGTATTTTGTTATTGGTGAAACCCCTCTTTCTTACGACTCCCGATTTTGGGGTCCGATACAGCGAGACGACATGATTGGAGACGCGTATGCAATGTTATAGAACAATATTGGTTTTGATTGCAATTGCGACATGCTCAATGGCGAATTCGAAACCAATAGTTGAAAACGACATTACCCCTGAGAAAGCTATGGAAATGGCTCGAGATAAAGGGTGGTTTGATGGATTAAATTTATCTGGTAAAGAGCCTTCGTCAACCAAAGATGTAGAAGATTTCTTAACAAACGCCCAGCAGCAAATTAATGAATTTGATAATAGTTCACTTTCCTTGCAAAGCCCAAGCTCTAAACCTTCATCGGTATCGTTTATGTTTGTAAGCCTGTCTATGCCAAGAGCTTCGTTAATTGACGCATTTAAAAACGCAGCTGCCTCTGGCATTACTGTGTACATCAACGGCATGTTTGAAGGTGATAAAAACATACTGGACACAATGGCACGCTTACAGGCAATGACACAAGATATGGTGTATAAGCCTACCGTCAAATTTGGGCCATCCTGGTTCAAGCTATATCAAATACAACGTGTTCCAGCATTAATTTATGACAACGACACTATCCAAATAAAAATGAGCGGTATGACTCAGGTCGATTTTTTTAATGAGAAGGTTGCCACAGTCTCAAAGACAACCGATTTTGGGTCGTATGGAGCAACATTTCCAGTACAAGAACCCTCATTGATAGACCAAATTAAGCAGCGAATGAGTCAAATGGATTGGGAACAAAAGAAGCAAGAAGCGGCAAAAAATTATTGGAAAAAAAGGCCTAGATTCAATTTATCTTTAGCAGCTGAAGACCACACGTATTATATCGATGCCACAGTTGAGATTAAGCGCGATGTAGTCAATAAAGCAGGGGTTATCCTTGCAAAAGCGGGCTCGAAATTCAATCCGCTAGTTGAAAGCCCAAATGCGTATTTGGGACTTTATATCGTCAACCCTACTGATCACTTACAGTTGGCTTGGTTAGATTCTCACAAAGACAAATTTGATTACCGTGACCAAATCATAATAACCGGCTTAGATGAGAGGGATGGTTGGGAGCAGTTAGCGGAGTTAAGAAAACGCTACAAGAGGGAAATATTTTTATTGGAACAAGAGCTGGTCACCAAGTTTGCAATCAAGTCTGTACCTTCACTTGTCAGCATTGACAGAAACTACATTAAAGTCCGTGAATTCAACGTGAGAAAATAATCATGAAACTAACATTTTTAGGTTTAGGTGTAGTTGGTGGCATTTATTTAACCCTTATGCAGCCTGATGTTGCAATGCAAATTCTTGAAGGTTTTATTCAATTTGTACAATGGCTTTCTGCTTCCGTATCGACCATGTTACGAGGTGTATAAATGAAAAGAATGCTCATTAACTTAATAGCGACCTTTAGTCTTGCCATAAGTCTTAGTGCGACAGCGAATACTCAAGTAGACAATATCTGTAAAGATGCAGAGGTGTGGACAAAAATAGTCGATCAAATTTGTTGGAGTTGCTTCACTGAAGGTTTTTCATTAATGGGGATAGGTAAGAAACCAGATGGTGCATCCAGCAACGATCCATTTTGCCTATGTAACGATAACTTAGGTGTGCCATACGCAGGCACAAAACTATCTTACTTTGCACCAATGAGATTAATTGAAACGGTAAGATTACCTTGGTGCAGTCCAACGTTAGGGGGCATTACGCTTCAAGATGATTATATTGGGATGGGAACCGTTAACGCATCAAAAGGAAAAGGATTTTGGAATAGTCACTATTTTGCTTTTCCGCTGATGGAAATGTTAGAGATTTTATATATAGATTGCCATCAAGATGGGTATGTTGATTTAGATTTAATGTATTTATCTGAAGTTGATCCGACATGGAACAATGACCTATTAGCTTTAATGTTATCACCTGAAGCAATTTTGTTTGCCACGCCTTTAGCTGAACCATGGTGCGCGACAGATTGCGCACTAATTTCGGCCGATTCAGCTCCAGAATCAACTTTCGGATGTGCTGGTTGTGACGGGCATTTGTATCCATTTACCGGTTCTATAATTGGTCAAAAAGATAATGTCGCTCAATCTAGTTTAATAGCACAACGAATGATTAGCTCACTGCATCGTAAGGGGCTTGCTAAAAAAACGATGGGTGATGACAACGTATGCGAGGCTTCTATTGCGCCATTTACGCCAAGGTCACAATATAAATTCAGCATGATTTATCCAAGAGCCGAGGCTTCTGCAGCAACCGCAAACGGCAGCTGCTGTCACCCTATGGGCCAATCAACAAACCTATGGTGTTTACCTGTTGGGGGGCGTATGCGTCCGGGTATGGAGGATGCCGTTTATATGTTGTGGCAATTCAAAGAATGCTGCTTAACGTTAGGAAGCGGTGATTAATATGAATTCAACGTATTCAATGTTATGGCGTAATTTTTGTGTTTATTTAACTTCATTTTGCATGATTGGAGGCAGTCTACATTGGGCCTTTTTCTTTACTATCACAGCACAATTTACGTCCTTTGATGTGTATGCACTGGATGAAATCAAGCAAGAGTTAGAAGCCAAATATCAACTTGATACACCTCAAAATGTAGACGGAACGGACTTGTATCAAAAATTGATGGATAACAAGGATAAAGGCTCAGCACTGAATAATACTCTCGAGTCTGATATTTTAAACCGTCAATCAGGGGCGGGGTCAACCGTCGATACTTCACAATATAATGATATTGATTTCCATCAAGAATTTGAAAAGTACATGAGCGAAGGCGTGACCGGTAACACGGCAAAAGCGCCGACCATGACAAATGGTAATATTGATGTTGAGTATTACGAAAAAGCAGGTACAGCACTATCAAGGGATGACGACGGAAACCTAATTTATACAGTGATCCCAGAGTCAGAGCGTGGCGCTAAAATAACAAGCATAAAAAGTAATGAAGTCTTCACGAATCAGCAGCTGAGAAGTGATGAAGAATTCAATGCACCAAACAATTATGGTGATGAAGAAGCTTATAGGGATGACTTAAAGGCCCAATATGAAAAAGCGGCCGATGGAAAAACAATGAACAGCGAAGCTTATCGAGCTCTTATCAAGAGTGCTGTTGATAATCCGTCTCCAAAAATTAAGCATGATGCATATTTTTTTACAGAAACAAATAAGGCGATCAGTGATGCACAACGCGGCGAAGGCATTTGGTCTCAGTCTTGTGTAGATGAAACGGTAACAGAAACTGAACAACGACAAATTCCCGTGTGGGAACAAAAAATCTGCCAACGACCAAATCACCAAAACTTTGATTTTTGTGAAGTAACTAGAGAGCTTGAGTTAAATCCTGCATATGTAGAAGGGGTAACACCTCGATATTTAGAGAAGTACACTCAATACCCCGAAGGATGTGCTGATAAAGTAGGTTGGAAACCTATTTGTCCAGATAATACAACTTGTACATTGGATTCCTCATCGACGACTCCAAACGAAGTGTCTTTATTATCAACAAAATCTATTCTTGCAGAATCAAGTGATACCTCTACAAAGATGCTCATGAGTAAAGCGTCAGTACAAAATTCCGCTGCCAGCGATGATGTCCAATCGGCCAGCACGAGTGCTTCTAGTGTTACAGTAGAACAACGAATAATCCTAGTACAAAATTTTCCAGGGGAGCCACATTCAGGCCTTGCTTCATGGTTCCCCGGACCTGGTTTCGTAAAAGAATTCGATGGTATCGAATGGATGGCTATATCTTGTAGTAAGTATGATAGCAATTCTTCAACTTGTCTTATGGAAGAAATACCTTGTGAAAAACAGACAGGCATAGGGAATGATTTTGAGTACAGCAATAATGTAACCTATGTCACTGGTGACTTAGAATATGAGCAACTGCGAAGTTTAGCGTATGCAGGTTCTTACGGGATCGAATATGTAGTAGAAAAAGATGATGTTATTTACACACTCAAAGAATGCGATGTAAATACCTATGCTCACAACTTATTTAGTTTTTCTTGTACGGCCACACCAAGAGTCAGTGAACTCTGTAAAAACAATGTTTGCCCGACCATTCCATCTTGCACCACATATATACCAACAGCTGAGGTCACACCATTTTGCACGTTCAGTGAATGGGAAATTGTTGAACAAGGCACTAAACAATATACGCAAGATGTAATCACACAGTTACCAAGAATGTTTGAGGGGGATCCAAATCCGGCGGCGCTTTATGGTGGCGATAATGAAGGTGAAGGGCAGTATCATGTTGCTACATGGAAAATAAACGCAAAAAATTATAGTTGCGATCCATTAAAAGGTGCCGACTATTGTGTGCAGGTATTAAATCCAGAAACGCAAGAATATGAAGAGCAATGTTATAGCTACAGCGAGTTTAAAAATCTAGATGGTTCTTGTGGGCAATATGAAACAAATAGCCTATGTGAGAAAACAGGTGATAGCTGCGGCGAGGGCTGGTATGACGAAGTAAATGACATTTGCTACATGTATACAGATACATATCAATGTGATGTGTCAACGCCGTTTGAAACGACCAAAACAACTACGTCAAATGTTTGTGCTGGAATGCTGCCTTGCATGGGGAATGATTGTGCCTATGGCGAGGACGAAACAAGCGATGACTTTGAAAAAGCTGTGTTAATGGGGTCAATTGCACAAACGGTTGATGATGACTCAACATGCGCTTCAGAAGATCCTAACACCTGTGAGATATTTCCCGGAGAACCTGAATATTGTTCTTGGGAGTTGAGCGGATTAGGCAATAATTGTTGTGAAGCACCGTCAGGGATTAATTATCTAGAACTCGCAGCTATGGGCTACAAGATGATGCAGACGGAGACCTTTAAAAATGTATCGTCCTCATTGTCAGGTGGGGTAACAGATCAAATTGGTGGACTGTACACTGATTTTACAACAATGCTTGTTGATGGGTGGAATTCTGGCGCCACCGCAGTGGTAGATTTTGCTAGCTCGGTTATGGGTGATCCTGAATTTATGCAAGGCGTATCTGAAGGTATTCAGTTAGGTGGTGGGGCAACAGCAGAAGAAGCATTAAGTAGCCTTATGCATACAATGCAACAACAGCTATATACTTTTCTGAATAATGCCATACCCGAAGAAATTGCTAGCATGATATTTCAGGAGGCAACTACTGAAATGGTGGATCAAGGTGTGGCTCAAGTTGGAGATACAGTTCTAACTGACGCAGCCTCCCAAGTCATGAGCATAATTAGTTTTATTGGCTTAATTTACACGATCTATAACGTAATAAAAATTCTAGCTAATCTTTTAACTCAATGTGATAGCAACGAACAAGACGTAGGTGTAAAGCTGGCTCAAAAGCAATGCTTTGCTGTGGGTAACAGTTATTGCGCCAAAAAAGTTTTAGGCGTCTGCTACTTAAGGCGACAAGACTGGTGTTGTTACTCGTCAATGTTATCTAGGATAATTGCAGACCAAGGTTCGAAGCAGTTAGGTAAAGATATGACTAGCTGTCCAGGCTTTACGATTGCAGAATTTGGACAGATTGATTTTGACCAGCTTGATTTATCAGAGTGGCTATCAACAATGTATGAGGCTGACATATTATCTGCGTCAGGTTACGACATAGAACGCCTCACAGGTACAGGTAGAATGTTTGGTAATTTGAGTTGTGAAAACAGCGACGATCCTGATTGCGTCGAAATGGAGCGAGACAATGCTGAAGAACGTGCCAGCACACAGTTTGAAGGTGACGCCAGTGATGCGGCAAACCAGTTAAAAGAAACATTCGATCCCACTCAAATTGATTGTTCTGTGTATCCACGACCAATGATATGTGAAATATCGAATTAAATAAGAGTCATAGCCACTAACGATGCTAGTGGCTATAGCTAATGCAAATTACTGAGATAAACCGTAATTAGAGTTTACCCACGGATCTATTTTCATTAACTCAGGAATAGTTAAACTAACATCACCTTTAACAAATGGGTAAATCTTTCCCTTGTTTGAGATAAATGGAAACTTTGTTCTGTTGCGAATAACAGGGCTGAAAAAATAGTATTTTTCATCAAGATCTAAAGCTAAAAATGTTGCGGTAAAAAAGGTTTCATAACCAATTACTGCATACAACCCATTCTTACCAGTAGGCGTTGTCGTTGAATACTTTAGTAATTGTGGTTTTGTGTAATGAATAAAACTACAAGTCTCATCCAATTTATATCCCATTAACGATTGATGTTTAGTACAATCTTCACCTTTAAACGTTAATTTAACTTGGTTATTAGCGCCATCTTCTTTTTTAACAAATTCTAATTTACGAGTAGAGATAGCCACGCGAATTAGCTCAGATTCAACATTATCATAAATAGATTGAACGTTTCCTTTTTGAGATACAGGGAAATAAACAATGCCGTAATAAGAATGAAGAGGCTTATTCCCCTGATTTGTACCTAACATACTAAGAAAAGTACCTCCAAAACCACCACCAAATGCAGCGCCGATAATGCCGTCAGCCGCATAGTCTAAAGCACCGGGAGTCATATCGGCGTTTTTAGGTGCATCAGCATCGCGTAAGCCATTATGGAAGCCTAAACTGCCATCGACTACGTTCATTGCAAAACTCATATCAGGATTGTAAGTGAAATCGTCATCACTCTGAGCTTTGTAGGGATCTGTCGAAGCGCAACCCACCAATAAGCTTGCTACCATGCTAATTGTTAATAATTTTTTGTTTAACTTTTTCATTGATTGAGTCCTTACCTCTATTCGTTATGTGTAGGTTATCATTCGGGTTAAATCGGGCAACCGAAGTCATCACAAACTATTACTTATATTTTGACAATGTTACAGAACATTGGTGAGAATAATAACAGAGTAAAATTAAACGAAATGCATTTCAGAGTCTTAAATGATACTTGAAAGCACTAATCTCGATTATCGTTTATATGACACTGAATTACGCAAAGCAGATTCATTGCTGTGCTGCACATAAATTAATGAGTAAAGGAATATACAGGAGCAAGAAGTGGATTTAATTGAATGGTATCAATGGTGCGAACAAGAGTGGGGGAAACCCCTTGTGATACATCCGCAAGGCTACGATGTACAAACCTATGCAGTTTCGACAGAAGGACAACCAACCGAATGCTATTGGGCCATCTTGCAACGAGAAAATGGAGAACGAACTATTAATTTTTTAATTGGTGCAACAAAATCAATCTCAGAGTCTGCAGGACCGTTTGCTTATGATTGCCCATTATATTTTTTTGAACTGGTACCAGAAAAGAATGCTCACTGGCGAGAAGACGTAAAGAAATATTGGAATGATAAGTCGAGCATGTAAAGCATCACAAGCTAAGTTGTTTTCATCGAATTGTCGACGTACATTAAAGTCTGAAACTGAGTAATAAAATATGAAATAGAGACATTAAAGTATGTTATGAATTCCTGAAGGTGTAACACCCACATTAATGGTTAATACCTACGGTTGTAAGGATGAACTGAACTAAAGTATTGTTTTATCGAGGTGATGCTTTCTTTGCTCATTGGCAACTGACAAAGGCGATGTTACAAACTCATTTATGCCCCATTGTGAGCTACGTTCGGTTAATTACTCAGTGCACAGAGGAATAATTTGAGATACATTTAGTAATTCCAAAAATATGGAAGTAAAGTCAGATTACACCTCTATCTAAGTGACCAAATTCAGCGACCACTTCATCTTCACTTTATCAAATGGTGTGCGAACTGGAGACTGAGTTTAAGCTGGCGCATGCAAGAACAGACGCACGTTGCGAAACACTGTCTGTTGGATTGGTTTCGAACTTAAGGCAGTTGGCAATGAGTGAACTGTCAGACATTCATCGCTTATTAGCAACGTTGCTAGAGGAGCGAGCAGCAACTCTGTTAGTCGTTTCGACCGAAGAACTTAACCAAAAGTTAACTCAACTCAAACGCTATTTGAAAGCAGGCAATCTAAAGGCGATAGATATGGCTCAAGGTCTGAAGGATATCCTTCAAGGCAACGGATCGGTTCAAGAGGAATTGAAGATGATGTCAGATGCGGCAGAGGCGTTAGATTTTGAAGCGGCGATTGTGCAATTAACTTCTTTAACGGAAAAGTTATGACGCTACAACTTTAGTTGCACGCTGAATTTGTGCCACCAGATTAGAGGTGTAATGATAAACTGGGTTCTCGATAAAACGCATGTCCGCAAAACGGCAAAGTTAAATGTTAAGCCTCAACACTGCTCATAGCCGACACCGTTGCATAGAATTAAAAAAGATAGGTCTAAATGAAAAATACCAATTATCTGAAAGAAGAACTCTACGAACTTATCAAAACCGATGAGTCAATTTTTGATTTTATTCAAGAGTCTTCTCTAGATGGCTTGTGGTATTGGGATTTGGAGCGGTCCGAAGAAGAATGGATGAATCCTAAATTTTGGTCGGTTTTAGGGTACGACTACCGAGAAATGCCCCACAAAGCATCGGCTTGGAAAGATATTATCTACCCTGAGGATTTAAAACTTGCCACAGAAAACTTTATCAAGCATTGCGAAAACCCGGATCATCCTTACGATCAAACGGTACGGTATACTCACAAAAAAGGCTCAACTGTCTGGATTAGGTGCCGTGGCTTGGCTATCAGGGATAAGCATGGCAAACCGATAAGAATGTTAGGGGCCCATCAAGACATTACAGAGATTAAAAACAACGAATTACTGCTTCAGATGAAGACTGACCAACTTCGAAACGCCCAACAGGTTTCCAAAGTAGGTAGTTGGGAGCTGAATTTGAAAACTAACGAGGTGGTCTGGACAGAAGAACTTTACAAAATGTATGGCTTTGACCCTGCACTTCCGCCGCCCCTTTATAGTGAGCAGATGAAGCTATTCACTCCACAAAGCTGGGAGATTTTAACGTCTTCTGTAGCCATTTCCAAAGAGCAAGGCATTCCTTATGAATTAGAACTTACAACCATTCGCAAAGACGGAGGCCATGGATGGATGTGGGTGCGTGGAGAAGCTGTATTTGATGAAAATAACAATATCATTGGTTTAAGGGGGGTTACGCAAGATATCTCAGAGGAGAAGATACTTGAACTGGAAAAAGAAGCATTAATTAAACGTTTAAATTATGCTTTGGACGCGTCAGGGGATGGTATTTGGGATTGGACGCCTTCAAATGGCATCACCGTTTTTTCGAAAGCATGGATAGAAATGCTGGGTTATGAGGTGGGCGAGCTTGCCTTCTTAGCAAGTGAATGGTCTGATAGATTGCACCCCAATGATACTGAGTGGGTTTTTGCGGCAATTAATAAAGTCACTCAGACGCCTGAAAATGGCGACACATTTAGCCACGAATACCGATTTAGAAACAAAGCAGGTGGCTATTTGTGGATACTGAACAAAGCAAAAGTTGTCGAGCGAAATGAACAAGGAGAAGCAAGCAGAGTAGTCGGTACGCATACCAATATCACCCAAGAAAAAGAAACCAGAAGACAAATCGAAGCGGCAAAAGAACAAGCAGAAGCGGCCAGCACTGCCAAATCGATGTTCTTAGCCAATATGAGCCACGAAATCAGAACCCCTATGAATGCAGTTTTAGGGATGTTACAGCTGATTAAAACCACGGAATTATCACGACAACAAGATGACTACACCAGTAAAGCACAGATTGCGGCTAAGTCGTTGCTTAACTTGATCAATGACATTCTTGATTACTCTAAGATTGAAGCGGGTAAGTTGGAACTTGAATGCCACCCATTTCAGCTTGATGATTTGATGCGTGAATTAGCTGTTGTGCTGTCGCCTAATCTTGGTAAAAAGAACGTCGAACTATTATTTGATATTGATACGACTCTGCCAGATGCGCTCCGAGGCGACAGACTGAGATTACAACAAATACTGGTCAATCTGGCGGGAAATGCAATTAAGTTCACCGAGACCGGTGAGGTTGTCGTTCGGCTACAGCAGCTGCACATTCAAAACAACAACTGCCTGCTCAGAGTCAGTGTGACGGACTCAGGCATTGGCATCAGTCATGAGCAGCAGCAACGAATTTTTGATGGTTTTACTCAAGCCGAAGCCTCTACTGCCCGCAAGTATGGCGGCAGTGGGCTTGGTTTAGTGATCAGTAGACAGATGATCCACTTAATGGGCGGGGAGTTACAACTAAAAAGCGAAGTAGGAAACGGAAGTTGCTTTTGGTTTGATGTGAGCCTGCCCATTGAGGTCAATCCAGTACAGGAAGATGCAAAACACTATTCTATTGGTTCTGATGTCAACGTACTTATTGTTGATGACAATGAAGCGGCCCTTGAAGTGCTAGCACACTCTGTCGAACAGTTCGGCGCAACTGTTTTTAAAGCGAGATCAGGGGAAGAGGCGCTGACGCAATTTACGCAGTGTATGGAGAAAAAACAAACCATTCATGCTGTGTTGATGGATTATCGGATGCCTGGTATGAATGGATTAAATGCAGCGAGGGAAATCAAAAACCAGGGTGGAATTGAGCAGGTTCCGGTGATTGTGATGGTCACCGCCTTTGGACGTGAAGAAATAATCCATGCTCAACAAGCTGAAGATAAGGTCTTTGAGTCTTATTTAACAAAACCAGTCACTGCGAAGCAGCTTTACAGCCTGCTAAAACGAGCCATTGCCGGTGATGAAATGGCATTGTCGACTCGAATGCTCCCGACACAAAGTAAACTGCGTCTTCAGGGAATACATTTATTATTAGTTGAAGACAATGAATTTAACCGCTTAGTCGCTACGGAGTTATTGCAAAATGAAGGCGCGACCGTTGATGTTGCAATAGGTGGCCAAGAAGGTGTTGAAGCGGTGCTGTCAGGCGTTACTCATTACGATTTAGTCCTCATGGACGTACAAATGCCTGGTATCGACGGGCTTGAAGCAACCAAACGGATACGTGCTAAATCAGGCTTTGCACAACTGCCCATTATTGCGATGACGGCGAATGTTTACCTTTCGGATCAGGAAGCATGCCTTCAAGCAGGCATGAATGCCCATTTGGGTAAGCCCTTAGATTTAGAAAAAATCATCGAATGTATTTTGCATTTTGCAAAACGTACCAGTGCATCAGTTCCGGAGCAGCCAAATGTTATAGCTACGATCAAAGATGACACTGGAGCAGACCATAAAACACTGGAAAGTATTCTCAAACGATTTGGTGGCAACGCCACGTTTTTTAGGCGCTTGATCACCAGTTTTGAAACAAACTTTGAGCAGCAGCTGCATAGCTTACAAGATGTCGTGAACAAAAAAGACTGGGATGCTCTGCTTGCGTTATTGCATACCCTCAAAGGCACCTCTGGGACCGCTGGTTTATCTTCACTTTATCAAATGGTGTGCAAACTGGAGACCGAGTTTAAGCTGGCGCATGCAAGAACAGACGCACGTTGCGAAACACTGTCTGTGGGATTGGTTTCGAACTTAAGGCAGTTGGCAATGAGTGAACTGTCAGACATTCATCGCTTATTAGCAACGTTGCCAGAGGAGAGCGCAGCAACTCCGTTAGTCGTTTCGACCGAAGAACTTAACCTCAAGTTAACTCAACTCAAACGCTATTTGAAAGCAGGCAATCTAAAGGCGATAGATATGGCTCAAGATCTGAAGGATATCCTTCAAGGCAACGGATCGGTTCAAGAGGAATTGAAGATGATGTCAGATGCGGCAGAGGCGTTAGATTTTGAAGCGGCGATTGTGCAATTAACATCTTTAACGGAAAAATTATGACGCTACAGTGAACCCCGCCTTATATTTTTGACGGCCGTTGTAGCTCTAAAGAATATTACGGGTTATTTAATAATTTAAATGTTACTAGAATCAAGAATAAATAGGGATGTTAATTATATCAAGCCTTGGAGTTTTCGAGCTACGCGAAGGTAAACATTTACCCATAAAACATGAATATGAAACATACTAAATGGCGCGTTAGTACTAACGCATTTTGTCCAAAAGTGGGTTTTGGGCGGAACACATTTTTGCCCCATTCCTTGCTAGGGATGCCAATTCGCCAATTTCAACTTACTGAATAATTTTCAGTCTATTCGGGTAATAAAGGTTTGCTCGTCATCCACAAAAGCTACAAAGCTGCCGTGATAGATAAATACCCGACCACGTCCCTCAACTAAGCAGGCAAGCTGTGGGTTCAAATCTTCTTCGTTACCCTGTCTTTGATATGTGCCGATATCGGTGATTACGCCGCTGAGAGTAGGCAAATATCTATAAGTTCGCTTTGCTTGATCAACCAAGTTCAATTCGCTGGCGGTAGAGAAGCAAGAGGGTATCGTACCGGCTTCTTCGATAAACATAGTTTTCAGTTCTTCAAAAGCTGTGATCACTAGCCAGTCGATGCCGTTAACATGATTGATAAACATTGAGTTTCTCGGTAATTCTGATGCGGAGATTTTAACATTATCAGGGGCAGAACGTAGTAGAGATTTAGTAATTCTGTGCAATTTACGGTCATTCACTAGGCCACCTTGAAACACGTCTTTGCCCCAAAATTTGTTAGAATTAAAGCATTGCTTCACTTTGCTTGCCTCTAATTTGCTATATAAAAGCTAATCAATATTCTTCTGTAAAAGTTTTCGTTTATTTGACTCCTTAATCGTCATCCGAATTGATATATCAAAATAATTTATGTCGACCATATAGAAGCAAATGCAGCATCTGAAGACTTAGGGCTAGGCTCCGCTTTATCAATCGTAAATCTAACAGGTATATTGAATGCAGACCCGAAACCAATAGCATCGCCTCTAGGTAAACCAGAGATTTCACTTAGAGTATGTTCGTTACCATTTTCTATCGCGTGTCTTAATGCATTGATGTCACGTTCATTAGTTAAGCGCAGTGAGATCCAATTTGAACACATGGCCAGCACTGTGGAAGATAGCTCTGAGGGGCGTTGGGTACTAACAAGTAAAGAACAATTAAATTTACGCCCTTCTTTTGCAAGCCTTTCGTATGCTTTAAGCTGAGTTCCTTCTTCTGCGAAGGGATCTCTAAGGTAGTGATGGGCTTCCTCTAAAAGCAGCATGGTTGGATAATTCTGTTCTTGGCCTCTTTTAAATAATACATCAGAGTACATTTCTAAAAGTGAACCTAAAATCATTGGGGCATGATCATCTGCTATGTTTTTTAAGTTAATGATATGAACATCCCAATCTTGTGATTCCCCCGATTTTTTACCAAAAATATAATCAACTTCATTTTCAACTTCTTTATTCCACATAGTCGCTGGGTTTGTAATTTCTTGCCCTCCAGATAAGTTAACTACATTGTTGAATCTAGCCTTCAAAGAGGCGTAACGCCATACTTACTATAAAAGTTATTTTTTGCATAAGCTATATATTGAAAATTACCCTTGAGAGGGTTGAGTTTCAAAAGCATTATTGTTATGTTATCGAAATGAAATATATTCCAACTCTTACATTCTTCTTCTGGTGGCGCTCTAATTAGA
>NZ_JACJFI010000091.1 GCF_014164505.1 Shewanella sp. SG41-4
GTTCTTCTATATCAATGGCATCAATAATAACATTATTTTCCAATGTGACTTTGCTGGTATTTTTATTCAATTGTCCCCGGTCTGCACTTATTTGCCATTGTGCCTTACCATTTTCAGGGAAAATGAGGTAGATGGGTTTGGTAAAGTGAGTGATGTCACTTGAGGCGAAATGCTCCATGTGCTCGGCACTGACTCGACTCTCGACAAATCCTAGTTGATTGAATTCTGTAGTGCGTAGGTTATCTGCAACAAAATCGGGGCGCTCAATACCGCGTATTTTCACCGCATCTATTTCACTGCGTTTTGATTGTGCTTGCCAGTACAATATAAAAGCAAGACCAAAAAAAGCAATAATACCTAGCGTGACTCTATTCATATACTCATACCATGAGCACTGGCAAATTTATCTTGGCTTAAGAGTAATAAGTCGGTGAGTTCGCGTAGTGCGCCATGGCCGCCGTTTAGGGTGGTTGTCATATGACAATGTTGTTTTACAAATGGATGACCATCACCGACACAAACGGCTAGTCCTACGGCTTTCATTACGGGTAGGTCGACCATGTCATCGCCAATGTAAGCCACTTCATCTGCAGTTACATTATAGAGAGACAATAATTGCTCAAAAGGCTCAAATTTATTATCAATACCTTGATAAATATGTGTCACGCCTAATGCCGTCATACGGGTCTCAACAATTTTTGATTTACGTCCTGTTATCACGGCAACATGGAGACCACTGGTAAGCACAGAACGAATACCATAACCGTCACGAGTGTGGAAGGCTTTGAGCTCTTCTCCTGCGTTACTAAGGTAAATACGTCCATCTGAAAATACCCCATCGACATCACAGATTAGCAGTTTTATTTTTTGAGCTCGTTGCCAAATATCATTGCTGATAGGGCCGTAAAATCCTTGGTGAAACGAGGTTGATTCTGACATGATTAAATGACTCCAGCTTTAACCATATCGAGCATGTTTAATGCCCCGATCGGTTGATGTTTTTCATTAACGACAATCAGTCCGTTGATGCTTTTTTCGTCCATGATTTGCAGCGCTTGTGCGGCTAAAATTCCCGCAGGACAGGTGACACAGTTTTCGGTCATGACGTGGGCAATAGAAGTGGTTCGAAGATTCACATCTGCATCGATAACCCTACGTAAATCGCCATCGGTAAAAATGCCTACTAATTTACTGGTATGGTCGACTACCGCCGTCATGCCAAGGCCTTTTTTAGATATTTCATAAAGTGCGTCAGTAATACAAATATCATCATTAACGATCGGCAAATCATCGTCTTTATGCATGACATCATCTACTTTTAGTAATAATTTTCTTCCAAGAGATCCACCTGGGTGTGATAAGGCAAAGTCATCACGAGTAAAGCCTTTTGCTTGTAATAAAGCAATGGCTAATGCATCGCCCATAGCAAGTGTGGCTGTGGTACTGGAGGTTGGTGCTAATCCTAGTGGGCATGCTTCTTCTTGAACTTGAATGCATAAATGAATTTTGGATAAACGTGCCATATTAGAGTCTGGTTTGCCAGTTACTGCAATGACAGGTACGCCCATACGTTGGATAACAGGCATTAATGTGAGTATTTCGCTTGATTCACCAGAGTTGGAAATGGCGAGTACAATGTCATTCTTGGCTAATGCACCCAAATCTCCATGACTGGCTTCACCTGGATGAACAAAAAATGCCGGCGTGCCAGTACTGGCAAAGGTCGCGGATATCTTGTTACCAATATGACCTGATTTGCCCATTCCCATGACAATCACTTTGCCTTTGCACTGCATGATCAATTGACATGCTTGGTCAAACTCAACCGAGTCTACATATTGATATAAATTATCTAAGGCAGCTTTTTCTATATCAATGACTTTACGGCCCCATTGACGAAATTGAGTGTGATTTACCATACTGCTCTCTCTGTTAGCTAGTTTTTACCTTCATGCCCCAATCTAATGCGACTGAAATACAACAATTTGGTACGCAATAAAGGTGATTAATAATAGTGCACCATGCCAGCGAGTAAGCTGTTGCTTAGCGCCACTGGATAAGACTAAAACGGCTAATGCTGCACTGGTGCCTAATACCATATAGAAGTCTCTTCCACTGGCAGAAGCATCTATTTCACCAGGGGAAATCAATCCTGGTAGTGCGAGTACAGCAAGAATGTTAAATAAATTAGACCCAACAATATTACCAATGACAAGGTCGTGTTCTTTTTTTAATACACCAGCAATACAGGCAGCTAATTCTGGTAGGCTGGTACCTACAGCTATAATGGTTAAGCCAATCACAAGATCTGACAACCCATAAAACTTTGCAATACCCACCGCGCCATCAACCATCCAACTTGCTGAGAGGGGGAGTAATATAATACCGACGACTAGCCAAATGATAGCATGAAAGGTTGGCACATTTTTAGGGATCTCAGATTCAAGTTCATCATCTAAGCTGTCGGGGGTTTTATCCTGAGTAGCTTGCCAAATGAAATATCCCATCAACAGTAAAAGTAACGCGATGAGCATGATACCTTCAGTTTGTGTTAACACATTATCATGCAAGGTGTAACCCGCAAATACCGTAGCAGCTAGCATGATAGGTATTTCGCGTTTTAAGGTCTTCGAATCTAAGCTAATAGCACCTAGTAAAGCAGTTAATCCTAAAATTAAGGTAATGTTAGCAATATTTGAGCCCAGTACGTTACCAATGGCGGTATCACGCATACCATCCATTGACGCTGTGGCGGCCACAAACATTTCAGGTGCTGAGCTGCCCATTGCAACGATGGTGAGTCCAATTAACATGGAAGGTAAGCCTAAGTTGCGTGCAAAAGCAGCCGCACCGTAGACAAATCGATCCGCACTCCAAACTAAAACAGCAAGACCTACAACTAACATTAGGATATTAACTAGCATGTGATTCCGATAGTAGTATTTAATTAGCGGGTATTTTCGCTGGATTTTTATCAAATTGAAAGCATTGTGCAGTAATTGCCCCAGTAATGATGGGTGATGATATGGATATAGTTGTCGCTTAATCCACAATTACAGTACAATTTGCCCTTCAACTTAATGCAAGGAAGGCTGTTATCTCCTCAACGCCGATGTCTGATATGAGCAAATCAAGTAATAAACCTTTGGTTGAAGTCAACCATTTAGCATTTAGCCATGGCTCACGCGTCATTTATGAAGATATTTCTTTATCGATTCCAAAAGGTAAAGTAACCGCTATCATGGGGCCCAGCGGTATAGGTAAAACCACCTTGTTGAAATTGATTGGCGGACAGTTAACCCCCAACAGTGGACAAGTTTTATTCGATGGTCACGATATACATAAACTTAAACGCAAAGATCTGTTTGAGTTGCGTAAGCGCATGAGTATGCTGTTTCAAAGTGGCGCAATGTTTACCGATCTTAATGTTTTCGACAATGTCGCATTTGCTTTAAGAGAACATTCTGGATTACCAGAAGAGATTATTCGCACCATTGTATTGATGAAGCTCCAAGCTGTCGGACTCCGCGGTGCCGCGTATATGATGCCTAACGAGTTATCTGGTGGTATGCAACGTAGAGCCGCATTGGCACGAGCGATTGCACTAGAACCAGAGATGGTGTTGTACGATGAGCCCTTTGCCGGACAAGATCCTATTTCAATGGGCATGCTGGTAAAACTTATTCGCGAGTTGTCTGATTCATTAAAACTCACTTCAGTGGTGGTTTCTCACGATGTTAATGAAGTGCTGGGTATTGCAGATTATGTCTATGTGATAGCAGATAAAAAAGTCATTGCACATGGAACACCAGAGCAATTACGTCAATCTGACAATCCACAACTGGTCCAGTTTATCAAAGGCGCGCCAGATGGCCCTGTGCCATTCCATTATCCTGCAGAGGATTATCAAGAGGAGCTACTTCGTGGGCGTAATTGATTATATTGCCGACACCGGCAAATATGCATTGAGATTGGTGCAGGGCTATGGTCGAGCGGGCATCATGTTATGGCGCGCGATTGCGCTTTTTCCTAACATCAAAAAAGGTACCCCATTACTGATAAAGCAAGTTTATGTGCTTGGTGTTCGTTCAATGGTCATCATTTTAGTGTCCGGTTTGTTTATTGGCATGGTATTGGCTCTGCAGGGATATAATATTTTAGTTGGGTTTGGCACTGAAGAAAGCTTAGGCCCAATGGTAGCGTTAAGCTTATTACGCGAACTTGGGCCTGTCGTTGCTGCATTATTATTTGCCGGACGAGCAGGTTCTGCGTTAACCGCCGAAATAGGCTTAATGAAATCGACAGAGCAATTGTCGAGTTTAGAAATGATGGCGATAGACCCATTAAGGCAAATCATCGCACCGCGTTTTTGGGCTGGTGTCATTAGCATGCCATTACTGGCGTTAATGTTTAGTCTAGTGGGTATTTTTGGTGGGCACTTAGTCGGTGTTGAATGGAAAGGCATTGATAGTGGTGCGTTTTGGTCAATTCTTCAGGAATCGGTTGAGTGGCGACAAGATATTGTTAACTGTTTGATAAAAAGTGCTATTTTTGGCGTGGTGGTGACATGGATAGCCTTGTACAGAGGTTATGAAGTTCAACCCAATCCAGAAGGCATCAGTCGTGCGACAACCTCAACGGTTGTGCAGGCAAGCTTAGCTGTTTTAGCGCTGGACTTTTTGCTTACTGCAATCATGTTTGGAAATTAAGATTTTTTCATTGTTTAGATTAATTTAAGTGGTTTAATAGTATGTTGACACGGAAAATAGAGTTATTAGTAGGTGTATTTTTATTGTCAGGTTTGTTGGCATTTTGCGTATTAGTATTCAATGTTGCTAATGTTAAAGTGAAATCCAATTCCCAGACTTATACCTTGGTGGCTGAGTTTAATAATATCGGTGGCCTAAAAGTACGTTCGCCGGTAAAAGTTGGCGGTGTCGTTGTCGGACGCGTGACTGATGTTACCCTTGATAGTCATAAATTAGTACCTGTTGTGACGTTAACAATGGATAAGCGTTTCGATAAATTCCCCGAAACCAGCAGTTTGGCCATTTTGACTTCAGGGTTACTTGGGGAGCAGTTTATTGGTCTAACACCTGGATTTATGGACGATGATATTTCGATGCTTGCCGATGGCGATAAAGTACATGACACGCGTGGTGCATTGATTTTAGAAGATTTAATTGGTCAGCTGTTATACAGCATGTCATCTAAAGATAAATAGGATCCCTATTATGAAAACGTTTTTTAGTCGTGTTATAGCTTTATGCCTAGTGGGCAGCGCTGTTATCAGCCAAGGTGCTACGGCTGCTAATGATGAGGTGAATACTAGTGATCCTTATGAGATGATCAAACAAGTAGCCAATATGACCTTTGATCGGTTTAAATCAGATAAAGCATTAATTAATGCCGATTTAAGCCACTTAAAAGTGATTGTACGTGAAGAGCTTATGCCTTACGTCGATTATAAATACGCTGCATATAAGGTCATGGGGCAGTATTTAAGTGATACCACCGTAGATCAACGTAATCGTTTTGTTGAGGCTTTCGAAGGCTATTTAGTCGCAACTTATGCTCAAGCATTAACAGAATATACCGATCAAAAAGTGGCCTTTGATCCGCCGAGTGATTTTAGCGACGAAAAAATAGTTGAAGTGAACGTGCAGATTATCGAAAACGGTCGTCCACCGATTAAAATTCAATTTAAGGCGCGTCGTTTGAAAGACAATACTTGGAAAGCATTTGATTTAGTGGCAGAAGGTGTGAGTTTACTCGCTTCTAAACAGTCTGAAATTTCAAACTTAATCCGTCAGCAAGGTATTGAAGCGGTGATTACAATGTTGAATGATAAAACCCAACAGAATATTGATCGCCAACCAGCAAAAGAAGCAGCAGCTGCGTGATTACCTTTAATCAACAAGAGCAACGTTGCATTGTCAGCGGTCGGTTAACACAAGATGATGTAAAACAATTGTGGCCTAAACGCCATGAATTGTTTACTGCATCGACTCAAGTGGTAGACTTATCAGCATTGGAATACGTCGACAGTGCAGGTGTTGCATTGTTATTAGCGTTTATCAAACTACATGCTTCAAGTAGCCAAGAAACAAGTGTGTTACGTCAATTGGTTAATCCAAGTGATCAGCTCAAGAAAATGATTGAGCTTTATGATTTAGACGCTTTTTTCAGCCAAATATAGTTTCAAATAGTAAAGGTAATTGATTTCATGGAATGCAAGGTTATTGAACAGATTTTAACAGAGGCGTTGTCGCTAACAGAAGCACATGTAACTTCTGATGGCAGCCATTACAAAGTGGTCGCAGTGGGTGAATGCTTTGAAGGCATGAGCCGCGTGAAACAGCAGCAGGCGATTTATAGCCCTTTAGCTGAGCAAATTGCCAGTGGTGAATTGCACGCGTTAACGATTAAAACTTTTACGCCTACTCAGTGGAAGCGTGAAAAACTTTTCAATATGTAACAACAGAGACTCACAGTGGATAAATTAACTATTAAAGCCAGTAATCCTTTAGCTGGCGAAGTCGTGATCTCTGGTGCAAAAAACGCAGCATTGCCAATTTTAATGGCTGGCGTATTAGCCGAAACAGATTTTATTGTCTCAAATGTGCCTAACTTACGTGACGTGATCACCAGTTGTGAACTTTTACGCTGTTTAGGTGCAGAGGTTGAAGACTTAGGCGGTAGCCGCATTCGTATTTCAACTACCAACTTAAATGAATATTGCGCCCCTTATGACTTAGTCAAAACCATGCGCGCCTCTATTCTTATTTTAGGTCCATTGCTTGCCCGTTATGGTACTGCAGATGTTTCTTTACCTGGCGGTTGTGCTATTGGCGCACGTCCGGTGAATCTACATTTACATGGCTTAGAGCTAATGGGTGCTAAGATTGAAGTCAAAGAAGGCTACATTAAAGCGCGTGTCGACGGTCGTTTAAAAGGCGCACATATCTTTATGGATATGGTCAGCGTTGGTGCAACTGAAAACTTGCTTATGGCTGCAGCGTTAGCGGATGGCACAACAGTGATTGAAAATGCTGCACGTGAGCCCGAAGTCACTGATTTAGCTCATTGCTTAATTGCTATGGGTGCAAAGATCACTGGTATTGGTACTGCAACGTTAAAGATTGAAGGGGTTGAGCGATTATCAGGTTGCGAATATCGCGTTATGCCTGATCGCATCGAGACCGGTTCATTCCTTGTTGCAGCAGCCGTAACACGTGGCAAAATTCGCTGCGTATCAGCAGACCCTAGTGCATTAGAGGCAGTGTTATCAAAGCTTGAAGATGCTGGTGCTGAAATCACTACTGGTGAAGATTGGATTGAGCTTGATATGAAAGGCCAGCGTCCAAAATCAGTCAATATTAAAACCGCACCTTACCCTGCATTTCCAACCGATATGCAAGCGCAATTCTGCGTGTTGAATGCCCTTGCTGAAGGCACTGGTCATGTTACTGAGACGATTTTCGAGAATCGTTTTATGCATGTACCTGAGTTGAGCCGTATGGGTGCTAATTTAGAGCTTGAAGGCAACACTTGCATTATTCATGGTATTGAACGCTTAAATGGCGCACAAGTTATGGCGACAGATTTGCGTGCATCTGCCAGCTTAGTGATTGCAGGCTTAATGGCTGAAGGTACTACAACAGTAGATCGTATCTACCATTTAGACCGCGGTTATGAGCACATTGAAGCTAAGTTCCAAGGCTTGGGTGCTGAAGTCGTTCGAGTTAAATAGTTTACGTTAAATATTGAGAGTGAAGTAGGTATAAGCATTACCGCGGACTCACAAAAAAGCCATTCATTTGAATGGCTTTTTTGTCGATGCATATTGTCAATATTTGCGTCTGCTACTCTGTTTCAGTGATCTTTTCCGCAATAATCACCGGTAGTGTTTGCTTTTTACCTTCACGAATAATGGTCATGTTGACTTTAGTCCCCGGTGTGGTTTCTGCAATTCTGTCCATTAACATTTCAACCCCTGGAACATCTTCGTCATTGTATTGAGTAATAACATCCCTAGGTGATAAACGTGCACGTGCAGCCGGTCCATCAGGATCAATACCGGTAACCAACACCCCTTTTAAATCAGGTAGGTTAAGTATCTGCGCCATTACCGGATTGAGTGGCTCACCCGAAATACCTAATGCGCCACGAATAACCCGGCCATGCTTAACCAATTTATCCATAATACTGTGGGCTAATTTAATTGGAATCGCGAAACTAATCCCATTGCCACCATTATCACCACCCACTTGGAATGCGGCAGTATTAATGCCAATTAATTCACCACTGGTGTCGATTAATGCGCCGCCAGAATTGCCTGCATTAATGGCGGCATCAGTTTGTAGAAAGTCTAAGTAACCTGAACTTAAGCCGTTACGTCCTGTTGCACTGATAATCCCTTGGGTAATGGTTTGGCCAATATTATAAGGATTGCCAATGGCCAATACCACATCGCCTACTTGGGCTAGCTTATTGAGATTAATCGGTACGATAGGTAAATTGTCACCTTCAATCTTGAGCACTGCTAAATCAGTTTCCGGATCTGAACCAACCACTTCAGCGGTAAATTTTCGCCCATCTTGCAGCGCAATCACAATCTCGTCAGCTTTTTTTATCACATGGTAATTGGTTAATACATAACCTTCTTTACTCATTATTACTCCAGAGCCGAGGCCTTGAAGTGAACTTGAATTGAGTGGATTATGTTGGTCAATACTAAGGCTATAAATATTAGCAACGGCAGGGGCTGCACGACGAACCGCTTTAGCAAAAGATAATTCTGAGCCATTGTTGCTAACATTCGTTAAGTTATGGTTGAGCGAGGAGTTTTGCATCAAAGAGGTTATGGCTAAAAAAACAGCTGCCATGATCAGACCAAATACCACAGCCTTAGTTATATAGATGCAAGTGTCTTTTAAGTTCATGGCATGAATAATTGTTAAAAAAAATGGCTGTTATATTAACATAGCTCGATAAATTAAGCATCGACCAAACGTTTGTCGATGCTTAATTCCTTAACTGATATCACACTCAATAATCGAATGATTGTTATCGAGTGTGATCTAGTTGCTTGATGATTTTAGCGTAAGACAAGGTAGAGCAAGTTGTTATCACGTAAGATTTTTAGCGCTACAGAGCTTTGGTTGTCTTTCAACATTTCTTTTAATGCTTTAAGACTAGTGACTTTGTTGCGGTTAAGTCCCACAATTAAATCGCCTTTCTGTAAACCGCTCATTGCCGCTGGCGAGCCTTGAGCAATCTCAGTTATCTGGATTCCTTTCTTGCTGTCCTCTAGCGTTGCACCTTGTAACATTGGATGCACGTTACCCGCTTCTGCCTCGACTTTATCCGCTTCACCTAAAGTTGCTTTAATGGTCTTTTTATCACCGTCACGAATTATACCAAATTCTACTTCAGCACCAGCGCCCATAGTGGCCACTTTTGCACGTAGTTCTTGGAAGGTTTTAATGCTGCGGCCATTAAGGGTGACAATAATATCACCCGCTTTTAGTCCGGCTTTGTCGGCGGCACTCTTTGGCATGACTTCATTCACAAAGCCACCATGTTGAGTGTCTAAACCGAAAGCTTTGGCTAGTTCATTATCAAGATCTCGTCCTGATACCCCAAGCACGCCGCGTCTTACTTCACCGTGTTCAATAATTTGATCAACAAGGTTATTAACCATATTGGCAGGGATTGCGAAACCAATACCGACGTTACCACCATTAGGGGCGACAATAGCGGTGTTAATTCCGATGAGCTCACCTTTTAAGTTAACTAATGCGCCACCTGAGTTACCACTATTTATAGCGGCATCGGTTTGGATAAAGTTTTCTAGCATTTCAATGCCTAAACCACTGCGGCCTAGTGCGCTTACAATTCCTGAAGTAACGGTTTGCCCAAGACCAAATGGGTTACCAATGGCCACTGCAAAATCACCGACGCGAATTTCATCAGAATCAGTTTGTTTAATAGCAATTAAGTTTTTTGCTTCAATTTGAAGCAGGGCAATGTCCGACTCTTTATCTGCGCCTATTAACTTAGCTGTAACTTCACGGCCATCATGTAAACCAATTTGAATGTCGTCAGCACCATTAATGACATGGTTATTAGTAATGATGTAGCCTTTGTCTGCATCAATAATCACCCCTGACCCTAAACCTCTAAAAGGGCGTTCTTGAACTTGTTCTTGTGGGGCATTAGGACCAAAGAAGTAGCGAAACACATCCGGTACGCGTTGTTTTGAAACTTGGGTGCCCGATACTGCTACCGACACAACCGCTGGCGTTGTCCGTTCTAACATTGGCGCTAAGCTAGGAATGGCTTGCCCGTCGACGGCTTGTGGAATGGCAGCAAATGATAGCGTGGGTGTCATGGCTAACGATGCCGTTAATAACGCAGCAGAAAGTAAGCTTAATTTGGTTTTCATCTATGGATAGCTCCTGTATGCATTCAAGCTTGGTAACATAAAATATGTGGCTTGATGGCATGATTTCAAAGTTAAATATCGTTAATCATTCTTGTTAGTGTGTTGCCGTGAGCTTGTTTGATGATGTTCTACAATGGCGAGGCAAGTCAGCACAATGATAAGCAAACAATTAGCAAATTTACGTTAATCAATCAGAGTAGTGGTCATCGTGTTAGTTCCATTTTTATTAACAAAGGTTAATTTGATCCGTTGAAGCCATTACTCGTATTGATTGTTTAATGTTATTATTCGCAGCAATTATTTGATGTAAGAGAGTCGTAATCGTGTCGCAGTTAACCCCTTGGCAGCATTATCAGCAAGACCTTACCCGAGATGATTTTTCACATGATGCCGCACAAGAACAAGCGGTTAAGTCATTACAACGAGTCTATGATGAATTGATTGTCGCCGCTAAGCCCGTATCAGGTGTCAGTAAATTGTTTAGCGTAATAGGAATTAAGTCGACACCGGTTCCCGTAAAAGGTTTGTATCTTTGGGGGGGCGTTGGCCGGGGTAAAACCTATCTTATGGACACCTTTTTTGATGCATTGCCAACAGATCGAAAATTACGTGCTCATTTCCACCGCTTTATGCACCAAATTCACCATGATTTAGGTGAACTAAAAGGCGTGCAAGATCCTCTACTTACTATTGCAAAAAAGATGGCGTCACAATATCAAATTATCTGTTTCGATGAGTTTTTTGTGTCGGATATCACCGATGCCATGTTGTTAGGGACATTATTTCAAGCATTATTTAAAGAAGGCGTTGCCCTAGTCGCCACTTCAAATATCATCCCTGACGAGTTATACAAAAACGGCTTACAACGAGCGCGTTTTTTACCTGCGATTGCCTTGATTAATCAACACTGTGAAATCTTAAATGTCGATTCTGGAATAGATTATCGTCTGCGTACATTAGAGCAGGCAGAGATTTATCATTATCCACTCGATGATCAAGCTGACATCAATCTATTACATTATTTCGACCAACTGGCACCGGAATCTGAAAAACTGACTGCTCCTATAGACGTTGATGGGCGTGCAATTCGTATTCGTCAACAGTCGCAAGGAGTACTGTTAATAAGTTTCCGTGATTTATGTGATGGACCTCGCTCACAACGTGACTATATGGAAATGGCTTGCCTATACCATACAGTGCTAGTGAGTGGTTTAGAGCAAATGGGTGCACAACAAACGGGTGATGATATTGCCAGACGCTTCTTGGCCATGGTCGATGAATTCTATGAAAGAAATGTGAAATTGATTATTTCAGCCCAAGTCGAATTGGAACATATTTATACTGATGGTCAGCTAAGTTTTGAATTCAGACGCTGTCGTTCAAGGCTTATTGAAATGCAATCAAGAGAGTATTTGGCGCTGGAACATTTGCCTTAAACCTACAAACGGTACTTTTTGAAAAGTCGGGTATTTTTGTTCATCGATTATTAAGTGATTTATTTGAAATATTATCAAAAATCAGGTGATCTTTGCCGTGGCTTTGCGTATAATCTGCGACCTGCCCGCGTTAATCCGCCAATTTGGGCGGAAGTTGTAAGCCAATATTCATGTTCGAAGGGGCAAGAATCGGTAATTTTGTGTTGATTGCAACCTGCAGTCAGCATGTGAGACAGAAAATTAACTTTGGGTTTTTGTAATAATGAAGACTTTTACTGCTACACCAGAAACTGTAACTCGTGACTGGTTTGTTGTTGACGCTGAAGGCAAAACTTTAGGCCGTATCGCAACTGAAATCGCAACTCGCTTACGTGGCAAGCATAAGCCAGAATACACTCCACACGTTGATACTGGTGATTATATCATCGTTATTAATGCTGAAAAAGTGACTGTAACTGGTAACAAAGCAGCCGGTAAGATCTACTACTCTCATTCAGGCTTCATTGGTGGCATTAAGCAAATCAGCTTTGAGAAGCTTCAAGCTCATAAGCCTGAAATGATCATCGAGAAAGCAGTTAAGGGTATGTTACCAAAAGGTCCTTTGGGCCGTGCCATGTTCCGTAAGCTTAAAGTTTATGCTGGCACAGAACATAACCACGCTGCACAACAACCACAAGTTCTTGATATCTAAACGGGAGGAGTAAGCAAATGTCTGCAACTCAGTACTACGGCACTGGCCGTCGCAAAACATCTACAGCTCGCGTTTTCGCTAAAGCAGGTAGTGGCAATATCGTTGTAAACCAACGTCCTTTGGATGTATATTTTGGTCGTGAAACTGCTCGTATGGTTGTTCGTCAACCATTAGAATTAGTTGAAATGACTGATAAATTAGACATCTATGTAACTGTTAAGGGCGGTGGTACTACTGGCCAAGCTGGTGCAATTCGTCACGGTATTACCCGTGCATTATTGCAACTAGATGAAGCTTTACGTCCTACTCTACGTAGCGCTGGTTTTGTTACCCGTGATGCACGTAAAGTTGAACGTAAGAAAGTTGGTCTACGTAAAGCACGTCGTAAGCCACAGTTCTCTAAGCGTTAATTCGTTTTTTGGATTCAAAAAACCCAGCATTTGCTGGGTTTTTTATTGCCTAAAATTTATCGTGTAAAATGTGATTTGTGTGCGTTAATGGTGTTGGATAACATCGATGTTATAAAGTCGGAAACTCCGGCTAAAAGGTACATCCCTGAACTAAGGATAAAAACACCTCATAAACAGCTCTTTGTCTTGCTTACTGCGTCATTTTTTACACAAGTAGACTTACAATAGACCTGCTATTGACACGTCAATTCGACTTGTTAGTAAAACAAATGACAAATTTGATCGGGGTTAATGACTAAATTTATGATCTTTATATTTATATTCTCATCTTTTATCTTGAGTTGAGGTTACATAATTAATGGAATTGGTATCAGTTGGAAAGAGGCTAAAACATGAATTTACCATTGTTAATGACCGCATTTGGCTTAGTTTTAATTATTGAAGGGCTTGGTCCGTTACTTTTTCCTAACAAGTGGCAAAAATATTTATTAGAGCTTTCTGCGCAAAAGCAAAATGTTCTCAGACGCTTAGGTGGTTGTTTAGTCACAACAGGAATTGTTTTATTGATTATTTTTCAATAAAACACTTGCCTATAACCCCCTAAAATCTGTTAAAATTCCATTTTATACCACAAGACGTTGCAGCTAATAATGGGCAAAAATGTAGTCGTACTCGGCACCCAATGGGGTGACGAAGGCAAAGGTAAGATTGTCGACCTTTTAACAGAACAGGCAAAATACGTAGTTCGTTACCAAGGCGGCCATAATGCCGGTCATACTTTGGTAATTGATGGTGAAAAAACCGTTCTTCATCTTATTCCGTCAGGTATTTTACGTGATAACGTAAAATGCATTATCGGTAATGGTGTGGTTGTTGCTCCTGATGCGTTGATGAAAGAAATCAACATGCTAAAAGCACGCGGCATACCTGTCGAAGAACGTTTGTTAATTTCTGAAGCATGTCCGCTTATCCTTCCATTCCATTGTGCATTGGATGTTGCTCGTGAGAAAGCTCGCGGTAATAAAGCCATTGGTACAACGGGTCGTGGTATTGGTCCTGCATATGAAGACAAAGTTTCTCGTCGCGGTTTACGCATCGGTGATTTGTTTAATGCAGAACTTTTTGCTACTAAGTTACAAGAAGTGATGAAATATCATAACTTCATGTTAACTGAGTACTACAAAGTTGAAGCCGTTGACTACCAGCAAACACTTGATGATGCATTAGCGATTGCTGATTATCTAAAAAGTATGTGTACTGATGTTAGTGAAATGCTTGATGTTGCCCGTAAAGCGGGTGAGCCAATTCTATTTGAAGGCGCTCAAGGCACATTATTGGATATCGACCACGGTACTTATCCATTTGTGACGTCATCAAATACTACAGCAGGTGGTGTCGCGACCGGTTCAGGTTTTGGTCCTCGTCATTTAGACTATGTTTTAGGCATCATGAAAGCTTATACGACTCGCGTCGGTGCTGGTCCATTCCCAACAGAATTAGCCAATGAAATTGGTGATTATATTGGTGAAAAAGGCCAAGAGTTTGGTGCAACAACTGGTCGTAAGCGTCGTCCAGGTTGGTTAGATGCTGTGGCAATGCGCCGTGCAGTTCAAATCAACAGCGTAAGCGGTTTTTGTTTAACTAAATTAGACGTTTTAGACGGCCTAAAAGAAGTTAAAATTTGTGTTGGCTATCAAAATGCTGATGGAACAGTTTCAAAGGTTACCCCTTTGGCTGCAGAAGGTTATGATTTAGTTACCCCAATATATGAAACCATGCCTGGTTGGAGTGAAACCACTTTTGGTGCCACAACAATCGAGCAATTGCCTCCAGCGGCAATAAATTATATCAAACGTATCGAAGAGTTATTAGAAACGCCTATTGATATTATCTCTACAGGTCCGGACAGAAATGAAACCATGATTTTGGTTAGTCCGTTCAAGTAAACCAAAAAGGCCGCGATAAGCGTAATGCCGTTCACTTAAGGTGAGCGGCATTTTTCCTTTTTGCGACAGGATAACCATTCTTACTCACTTTTAAGCAGCGCGGGTAACTTCTTTCTCGCTTTCCCTCTAACATAAATTGCC
>NZ_JACJFI010000092.1 GCF_014164505.1 Shewanella sp. SG41-4
GCGCTGGTAAGAGAGCAAAATTATAGCATTGCTGAAGCTTCAAGAAATCTAGAAGTGAGTGCTCAGCTCCTCGGTCGCTGGATAAAAGAATCCGAAAATGATGATGATCATGCATTCAGAGGAAACGGCAAGCTAACACCTGAGCAGCAGGAAATTCGTCAACTAAAAGCACAAGTCAAACGCCTAAGTTGATAAACTAATTGGTTACACAGAGAGCAATTATGTAATTAAAAATATAACCAAACTTAGTTGATAGCTAATGCTTTACCAAAATTAACATTGTTATGTTGAGGATATAGATAGTAAGGAGTACGAAAAAAATAAAAAGTAATCTGAGTGAAAAAAGAAGAAAAAAAAACCGAGCCAGGCTCGGTTTTTCGGTGAGTAACTAATTACTCAGCAGCTTCAACTTCAACAGCTTCAGCAGCTTCAGGACGACCTACTAACTCGATGTAAGCCATTGGGGCTTTATCACCGGTACGTAGACCGCACTTAAGAATACGAGTGTAACCACCAGGACGTTCCTGGAAGCGTGGACCCAATTCAGTAAATAACTTACCTACAACTTCAGCGTCGCGGGTACGAGCGAAAGCTAAACGGCGATTTGCAACGCTGTCAACTTTAGCAAGTGTTATTAGAGGTTCAACAACGCGACGCAGTTCTTTCGCTTTAGCTACAGTTGTCTTGATAATCTCATGACGAACTATTGAACAAGCCATGTTACGGAACATAGCTTGACGATGACTGCTGTTGCGGTTTAGTTGACGACCACTCTTACGATGGCGCATGACCTAATCCTTATAACCTAAATCTGTACTAACCTGAGACTTATAGGTCGTCTGCTAAACTAGCCGGTGGCCAGTTTTCTAGACGCATACCTAACGACAGTCCGCGAGACGCTAAAACATCCTTAATTTCAGTAAGAGATTTCTTACCTAAGTTAGGGGTCTTAAGCAACTCAACTTCAGTGCGTTGTACCAGATCTCCGATGTAATGAATCGCTTCGGCTTTTAAACAGTTAGCCGAACGTACAGTTAGCTCTAAATCGTCGACAGGACGCAGCAAAATCGGATCGAACTCCGGTTTCTCTTCTACAACAGCCTGCTCAGTAACATCACGTAGTTCAACGAACGCATCTAGCTGTTCAGCTAAAATAGTTGCAGAACGACGAATTGCTTCCTCAGGATCGATAGTACCATTTGTGGTCATATCTATCACAAGTTTATCTAAGTCAGTACGTTGTTCAACACGAGCAGCTTCAACATTATAAGCAATGCGAGCAACAGGTGAAAAAGAAGCATCAACCAACAAACGACCGATTGGGCGATCATCGTCTTCAGTTTGTGCACGAGCCGAAGCTGGCACATAACCACGACCACGCTCAACGCGGATACGCATGCTGATATCATTATTACCAGTCAAGTGACAGATAACATGATCAGGATTCACGATGGTAACATCACCATCATGCGTGATATCTGCTGCTGTAACAGGGCCTGTGCCGGACTTGCTTAATGTAAGCAAAGCCTCGTCTTTACCCTCGATGGTCACTGCTAATCCCTTAAGATTTAGCAATATCTCAAGGATATCTTCTTGTACGCCTTCCTTACTGCTGTATTCATGCAGCACACCGTCAATTTCGACTTCAGTAACTGCACAGCCAGGCATAGACGACAATAGGATGCGACGCAACGCGTTACCTAAGGTATGGCCAAAACCACGTTCTAGTGGCTCTAGTGTAACTTTGGCGCGAGTTGAATTAACCTGCTCAATATCAACGAGACGCGGTTTAAGAAATTCTGTAACAGAACCCTGCATTGTGTCCTCTCTTGTTTGTTAGCTTTA
The DNA here is from genome assembly GCF_014164505.1 of Shewanella sp. SG41-4. Lineage (GTDB taxonomy): Bacteria > Pseudomonadota > Gammaproteobacteria > Enterobacterales > Shewanellaceae > Shewanella. The sequence continues at coordinate 1,846 of NZ_JACJFI010000092.1, forward strand.
CTTAGAGTAAAGCTCGACGATCAGCTGTTCGTTAATATCCGCAGACAAATCGCTACGTTCTGGAACGCGCTTAAAAGCACCTTCCATTTTCGCATTGTCGACTTCTACCCATGTAGGCTTTTCGCGTTGACCAGCCACTTCTAAAGCCGCTTTAATACGAGCTTGAGTACGTGACTTTTCACGGATGCTTACAACATCATTCGCAGACACTTTGAATGACGGAATGTTAACAACACGACCGTTAACCATAACAGATTTATGGCTTACTAGCTGACGTGATTCTGCACGAGTAGAACCGAAACCCATACGATAAACTACGTTATCTAGGCGGACTTCTAAAAGTTGCAAAAGGTTTTCACCAGTATTGCCTTTTAGACGTGCAGCTTCTTTGTAGTAGTTACGGAATTGCTTTTCTAGCACACCATAAATACGACGAACTTTTTGTTTCTCGCGTAACTGAATACCATACTCAGACAAACGTGGCTTACGTGCGCCATGTTGTCCAGGTGCAGTTTCTAGCTTACACTTCGAATCGATTGCTCTCACACCGCTTTTTAGGAAAAGGTCTGTACCTTCTCTGCGGCTGAGCTTGAGCTTAGGACCCAAGTATCTTGCCATGATCTTTCTCCAACTATCCTATATACGCAGTGTTATACACGACGCTTTTTAGGTGGACGACAGCCATTATGAGGGATAGGCGTCACATCGGTAATATTGGTAATTTTATAACCAACAGCGTTCAGCGCACGAATGGCTGATTCACGACCTGGACCAGGACCCTTCACGAAAACTTCAAGGTTTTTAACACCGTAGTCTTGAGCTGCAATACCTGCACGCTCAGCAGCAACCTGCGCAGCGAATGGCGTTGATTTACGTGAACCACGGAAACCAGAACCACCTGAGGTAGCCCATGACAACGCATTACCTTGACGATCTGTAATGGTGACAATTGTGTTGTTGAAAGACGCATGGATATGAGCCATGCCATCTGCAACCTGTTTACGTACGCGCTTACGCGGAGAACGTGACGGAACTTTAGCCATTTTGGTTTACCTTCCCGTTACTTTCTGATTGGCTTACGTGGACCTTTACGCGTACGCGCATTGGTCTTAGTACGTTGCCCACGAAGGGGCAGGCTACGACGATGGCGGAGACCACGATAACAACCAAGATCCATAAGACGCTTGATGTTCATTGAAATCTCACGACGCAAGTCACCTTCTACAGTGTATTTGGCGACTTCTTCGCGTAGGATATCTATTTGAGCTTCGCTCAATTCCTTGATCTTAGCATCTTCAGCAATTGAAGTAGATGCGCAGATTGCTCTAGCGCGTGTACGTCCAATACCAAAAATAGCAGTCAACGCAATGACTGTATGCTTTTGATCAGGAATGTTAATGCCAGCGATACGGGCCACTATGCACTCCTTAAAGTTAAAGGCTATCTGCGAAAAGCCCGAAAGGATACTCGACAGACAACAAATTTGCAAACAATATTTTGGTCAGCCCATTATTGAGCTGACCAAACTTCTTTCTAGCCTTGACGCTGTTTGTGTTTAGGTTCAATACAAATAACACGAACAACACCACTACGCTTGACGATCTTGCAATTACGGCAGATCTTCTTAACGGAAGCTCGAACTTTCATTTCATCACTCCGTAAAACAAATCTTATTTACCAAAACGATCTAAATTCGCTTTGTTGACAAGATTGGCTTTCTTCATCACAGACTCATACTGATGTGACATCATATGGGTCTGAACCTGAGCCATGAAGTCCATGATTACGACTACTATAATAAGTAGTGAAGTACCGCCAAAATAGAACTGTACTTTCCACGCAATTAACATGAACTCCGGAATTAAGCAGATAAATGTAATGTACAACGCACCCGCTAAGGTTAAACGTGTCATGACTTTATCAATGTAACGCGAAGTCTGTTCTCCGGGACGGATCCCAGGAATGAATGCACCACTCTTCTTCAAGTTATCAGCTGTCTCGCGAGGGTTAAATACCAACGCAGTATAGAAGAAACAGAAAAAGATGATTGCTGTCGCATACAATAATGAGTACAGCGGTTGTCCTGGAGACACAGCTAAAGCGAAATCGCTTAACCATGACATGGACTCATTTGAACCAAACCACTGAGCCAGTGTGCCTGGAAACAAAATAATGCTGGAAGCAAAAATTGGTGGAATCACACCTGCCATATTTATTTTTAATGGTAAATGTGTGCTTTGCGCTGCAAAAACCTTACGGCCTTGTTGGCGTTTAGCGTAGTTAACGACGATACGACGTTGACCACGTTCCACAAATACCACTAAATATGTTACAGCAAATACAATCACTGCGAGCAACAGTAGTACTAATACATTCATGTCACCTTGACGCGCCTGCTCGGCTGTAGAGCCGATGGCCGATGGTAGACCAGCAACAATACCTGCGAAAATTAAAATCGAGATACCATTACCAATACCACGTTCGGTAATTTGCTCACCTAGCCACATAAGGAACATAGTTCCTGTTACTAAGCTCACAATTGCAACAAAGTAGAAACCAAATCCTGGATTGGCCACAAGGCCAGGCATAAGATTTGGTAAACCCGTTGCAATACCGACAGATTGCAGCGTACCCAACACGAGTGTGCCATATCTAGTATATTGACTAATTTTCTTGCGTCCTGATTCGCCTTCCTTTTTCAATTCAGCGAGTGCAGGATGCACAACAGTCAATAACTGCATTATGATAGATGCCGAAATATACGGCATAATACCTAATGCAAAGATAGAAGCACGCTCTAAAGCACCACCCGAGAACATGTTAAACATGCCAAGGATGGTATCTTTTTGCTGAGCAAATAGCTCTGCCAATACAGCTGCGTCAATACCAGGAATTGGCACGAACGAACCGGCTCTAAAGACGATAATCGCACCAATCACGAACAGAAGACGAGTTTTCAGTTCAGATAAACCGCCTTTCGCGCTTTTTAAATCAAGTCCTGGTTTTGCCATCGACGTATTATTCCTCGATCTTGCCACCGGCAGCTTCAATAGCTGCACGAGCACCTTTGGTTACCTTGAGACCTTTTACAGTCACTGGGCGGTCAATGGTACCTGAAAGAACGATTTTCGCAAACTGGATGTTGCGAGTAATAACGTTCGCATCTTTCAGTGCATTCAAATCGACAACATCACCGTTAACTTTTGCTAGTTCGAGTAAACGAACTTCAGCTGTTACCAAAGCGCGACGCGAAGTAAAGCCAAACTTAGGTAAACGAATCTTAAGTGGCATTTGACCACCCTCGAAACCGACGCGAACACCGCCGCCTGAACGAGACTTCTGACCTTTATGGCCACGTCCCGCTGTTTTACCTAAACCTGAACCGATACCACGGCCTACACGCTTAGGAGCAGATTTAGAACCTGCTGCTGGAGATAGAGTATTTAGACGCATTATCCTAATTCCTCCACCGAAACCATGTAGTACACCTTGTTAATCATACCGCGAACTGAAGGTGTATCTTCAACTTCAACAGTGTGATTAATGCGGCGTAGGCCTAAACCGGTTAAGGTTGCACGGTGTTTTGGTAAACGACCAATGCTGCTTTTAGTCTGTGTGACTTTTAAAGTTTTAGTAGCCATGGTGCATTACCCCCGAATCTCATCAACATTCAGGCCACGTTTTGCTGCGATTTGAGCTGGTGACTTCATGTGCACCAACGCATCGACAGTTGCGCGAACGATGTTGATCGGGTTAGTAGAACCGTATGCTTTTGACAGAACGTTATGAACGCCTGCTACTTCCAATACGGCACGCATTGCGCCACCGGCAATAATACCGGTACCCTGTGATGCTGGTTGCATATAAACTTTTGAACCAGTATGGCGACCTTTAACTGGGTGATGCAAAGTACCTGCATTCAACTCCACTGTTACCATATTACGTCGGGCTTTTTCCATTGCTTTTTGAATAGCAGCTGGAACTTCACGCGCTTTACCATAGCCATAGCCAATCTTACCATTACCGTCACCCACTACTGTTAGTGCTGTGAAGCTAAAGATACGACCGCCCTTAACTACTTTAGAAACACGATTAACTGCAATTAATTTCTCTTGCAGATCGTCTTTTTGCTGAGCTTCTAATTTAGCCATTTTTATAACCCCTTAGAACTTCAGGCCAGCTTCACGAGCGGCATCTGCTAGTGCAGCTACACGACCATGATACTTGAAACCAGAACGGTCGAACGCAACTGTTGCTACGCCCTTCTCGATCGCACGCTCAGCAACAATTTTACCTACTGCTTTAGCCGCATCAACGTTACCGGTACTCTTTAGTAGCTCTTTAACCGCTTTTTCCACGGTTGAAGCAACTGCCAACACCTGAGCTTCAGGATTGATCACCTGAGCATAAATGTGACGCGGTGTACGATGTACAACCAGACGATTCACGCCCAGCTCTTGGATCTTCTTACGTGCACGTAACGCGCGACGTAAGCGAGATGTTTTCTTATCCATATCGCGTTACCTACTTCTTCTTAGCCTCTTTACGGCGTACTATTTCGTCATCATAACGAACACCCTTGCCTTTATAAGGCTCTGGTGGACGATATCCGCGAATTTCAGCAGCAACCTGACCAACAACTTGTTTATCGACGCCCGAAAGCACGATTTCAGTTTGGCTAGGACACTCTGCAGTAACGCCTGCGGGCAGTTTGTGTACTAATGGATGTGAGAAACCTAAAGTTAAATCTAAGTCACTACCTGCAATCTTTGCACGGTAACCTACACCAACTAATTTAAGTTTTTTCACAAAACCTTGAGATACACCAACAACCATATTGTTTACTAGTGCACGTGCAGTACCAGCCTGTGCCCAAGCGTTAGAAACGCCATCAACAGGAAGAAACTTCACTTGTGCATCTTCGATAACAACATTTACCGCATTGTTGATTACTCGAGTCAGACTTCCTTTACTGCCTTTAACAGTTAAGGTCTGTTCGTTTAAAGTCACCTCTACGCCAGCAGGAACAGTGACTGGTGCTTTTGCAACACGAGACATTTCTAGCTCCTTACGCTACGTAGCAGATAACCTCGCCACCCGTGCCATTTTGGCGGGCGGCGCGATCAGTCATCAAGCCTTGAGAAGTGGACACAATTGCGATACCCAGACCGCCCATCACCTTTGGAAGTTCGTCTTTACCTTTGTAAATACGAAGTCCAGGGCGACTTACACGCTGGATAGTCTCAACGACTGGTTTGCCTTGAAAGTACTTTAACGTAATTTCTAATTCAGGCTTGGCTTCATCTGCTACGGCGTATTCAGTAATGAAACCTTCATCTTTAAGTAATTTCGCAATTGCTACTTTTAACTTAGCTGAAGGCATCTTAACAGATACGTGGTTAGCAGCTTGGCCGTTACGAATACGGGTTAACATATCCGCAATAGGATCTTGCATGCTCATATTAGCTTACTCCGTGACAAGTACTTACCAGCTGGCCTTACGCAGACCAGGAACTTCACCACGCATGGTTGCTTCACGTAATTTAATACGGCTTAAGCCGAATTTACGTAGGAAACCATGTGGGCGACCAGTTTGATTACAGCGGTTGCGTTGACGCGCAGCGCTAGAATCACGTGGTAGAGCTTGTAACTTAAGTACGGCATCCCAGCGATCTTCTTCAGAAGTTGCAGGGCTGCTGATAATAGCCTTAAGTGCTAAACGCTTTTCAGCATATTTAGCTACGAGCTGCGCACGTTTTGCTTCACGTGCTTTCATAGATGTTTTTGCCATTATGCTACCCTTATTTCTTGAATGGGAAGTTAAAAGCGTCTAACAAAGCACGACCTTCTTCATCATTCTTCGCAGTAGTAGTGATAACAATATCCATACCACGAATTTTATCGATTTTATCATAATCGATTTCTGGGAAGATGATCTGCTCACGCACGCCCATTGCGTAATTACCACGGCCGTCAAACGCTTTAGCGCTTAAGCCTCGGAAATCACGAATACGTGGTATTGCAATGTCAACTAAACGCTCTAAAAATTCCCACATACGCTCACCGCGTAGGGTAACTTTACAGCCAATAGGGTAGCCTTCACGGATTTTAAAACCAGCAACTGATTTACGAGCAACAGTTACAATTGGTTTCTGGCCAGCGATTGCAGTCATGTCACGGAGCGCATGCTCCATAACTTTCTTATCTGCAACAGCTTCGCCCACACCCATGTTTAGGGTGATTTTTTCAATCCGAGGGACTTGCATGACACTGCTGTAGCCGAACTTTTTAGCTAGTTCAGCAACTACAGTCTCTTGATATTTATCATGCAGTTTCGCCATCGTTTACTCCAAATTACTTAACGAGTTCGCTGTTCGATTTAAAGAAACGAACTTTTTTGCCGTCTTCAAATCGGAAACCAACACGATCTGCCTTGCCTGTGGCTTGGTTAAAGATCGCAACGTTTGATGCTTGCATCGGTGCTTCTTTCTCGATAACGCCGCCAGCAACACCCAATTGAGGGTTAGGTTTCTGGTGCTTTTTAACTAGATTAAAGCCTTCAACAATTAACTTACCAGTAGGTAATACTTGAGAAACCTTACCGCGGCTTCCTTTGTCTTTACCTGCTAATATAATTACTTCGTCTTCACGACGGATTTTAGCTGCCATTTGAAGCTCCTTACAGTACTTCTGGTGCCAGCGAGACAATTTTCATGAATTTATCATTACGCAATTCACGTGTCACTGGGCCAAAGATACGAGTACCAATCGGTGCAAGGTTTGCATTAAGCAATACCGCTGCATTCCGATCGAAGCGAATGACAGAACCGTCTGGACGACGTACGCCTTTCTTAGTACGGACTACCACCGCGTTATATACATCACCTTTCTTCGCTTTAGCGCGTGGAATGGCTTCTTTTACAGAAACTTTGATGATGTCGCCGATACCGGCATAACGACGATGAGAGCCACCCAAGACCTTAATACACTGAACTCTGCGTGCGCCGCTGTTACATGCGACGTCTAGAGTCGATTGCATTTGGATCATTTCAAGTGCTCCGCTATCGTTACAACACAATCCCACTATGGGAGTATATTTTTGAACCAAATTTAAGTAATAATTAACATAAATTTGGCGCGCAAGTATAACACACAATTTAGGAATGCATAGCAAAATATACAAACGGCCCCAAAAGCTGGGGCCGTTTACGTTAACCTAATTAAAAATTAGGCTTTAGTTACTACTTCAGCTAGTGTCCAAGACTTAGTCTTAGATAGAGGACGACACTGGCTAATTGCCACGAAGTCACCTTCATTACACTGATTAGTTTCGTCATGTGCATGGATCTTAGTTGTACGCTTAATGTACTTCCCATAAATAGGATGTTTCACTTGGCGCTCAATAGCAACAGTAATAGACTTGTCCATTTTGTTGCTAATAACTTTACCTTGCAAAGTACGGATTTTATCAGACATTACGCACCTGCCTTAGAAGTAATAATGGTCTTAACACGTGCAATGTTACGACGCACTAGTTTCAATTGATTCGTTTGAGTCAATTGACCAGTAGCGTGTTGCATACGCAGGTTAAACTGCTCACGCAGCAGACCAAGTAATTCAGCGTTAAGTTCTTCAACGCTCTTTTCTCTTAGTTCGCTCGCTTTCATTACATCACCGTCTTAGTTACGAAGGTAGTCTTTATTGGAAGTTTAGCAGATGCTAAAGCGAAGGCTTCACGAGCCAACGATTCAGGAACACCATCCATCTCATAAAGAACCTTACCAGGTTGAATCTGACATACCCAGTATTCAACGTTACCTTTACCTTTACCCATACGCACTTCAAGAGGCTTAGAGGTAATTGGCTTGTCAGGGAAAACTCGAATCCAAATTTGTCCTTGACGTTTAACGTGACGTGTCATGGCACGACGTGCAGATTCAATTTGACGTGCAGTTAAACGGCCACGGCCGACTGCTTTCAAACCGAAAGTACCAAAGCTAACTTCAGTACCGTTCGCTAGACCGCGGTTACGGCCCTTGAACATCTTGCGAAACTTCATACGTTTAGGTTGCAGCATAAAAGTTTCTCCTATTTACCACGAGGCTTACGCTTAGGTTGCTGCTTTGGCTCTTCAATCGCAGGTATTAAACCGTCAAGAACTTCGCCTTTGAAGATCCAAACTTTAATACCAATCACACCATATTGAGTGTGACTTTCAGCGGTTGAGTAGTCGATATCAGCACGTAAAGTATGCAAAGGTACACGACCTTCACGATACCATTCTGCACGTGCGATTTCAGCACCGCCTAAACGGCCACTCACTTGAACTTTGATACCTTGAGCACCAATGCGCATTGCGTTTTGTACTGCGCGCTTCATAGCACGACGGAACATAACACGACGCTCTAACTGCTGAGCAATAGAGTCAGCAACGAGCTTAGCGTCTAATTCAGGCTTACGAATCTCAGCGATGTTGATTTGAGCAGTAGTGCCAGTGATTTTAGACACATAAGCACGTAATACTTCAACGTCTTCACCTTTCTTACCAATCACAATACCTGGACGGGCAGTATGAATAGTAACGCGGATGCTTTTCGCTGGGCGTTCAATAACAATCTTAGATACTGATGCGGCTTTTAACTTTTCAGTTAAATATTGACGCACTTCCCAGTCGCTGTTCAGATTATTTGCATAGTCTGACTTATCTGCGTACCAGGTAGAGATCCAAGGCTTAGTGATACCCAAACGGATACCATTAGGATGTACTTTCTGTCCCATTGCTCTCTTCTCCTAGCGATCTGCTACAACCACAGTGATGTGACTGGTACGCTTCATGATACGATCAGCGCGGCCTTTAGCACGTGGCATGATACGCTTCATTGTTGGGCCTTCATCTACGAAGACGGCTCCAACTTTAAGCTCATCAATGTCAGCACCTTCGTTGTGTTCGGCGTTTGCGATAGCTGAGTCAAGTACTTTTTTAACTAGTACGGCGGCTTTCTTGGGGCTGAACGTCAATATCTCGAGAGCCTTAGAAACAGGCAACCCGCGAATTTGATCAGCAACTAGACGGGCCTTCTGCGCAGACGTACGAGCAAAACGATGTTTAGCTAAAACTTCCATCTTATTCCTCCCGTATTAACGCTTCTTCGCTTTCTTATCTGCAGCATGGCCGCGATAAGTGCGAGTTGGTGAAAATTCACCAAGCTTGTGGCCGATCATTTCGTCAGTTACGAACACAGGTACGTGCTGACGACCATTATGGACAGCGATGGTCAACCCAATCATATTAGGGATGATCATAGAGCGACGAGACCAAGTCTTAATTGGCTTTTTGTCTCCCGCTTCCATCGCTTTCTCTACCTTCTTCAGCAAGTGCAGGTCAATGAAGGGACCTTTCTTGAGAGAACGTGGCATGGCGAATCCTCTTACTATTTATTACGACGACGTACGATGTACTTATCAGTGCGCTTGTTGCTACGAGTTTTATAACCCTTAGTCGGCACACCCCATGGACTCACTGGATGACGTCCACCAGAAGTACGGCCTTCACCACCACCATGTGGATGGTCTACTGGGTTCATTGCAACACCTCGAACTGTAGGGCGTATGCCTCTCCAGCGCTTAGCACCTGCTTTGCCTAACTGGCGTAGCATATGCTCGGCGTTACCAACTTCACCAAATGTCGCGCGGCAATCTACTGGAACTTTACGCATTTCGCCAGAGCGAAGACGTAGAGTTGCATAAGCACCATCACGAGCAACAACTTGTACATAAGCACCAGCTGAACGTGCGATCTGAGCGCCTTTACCAGGCTTCATTTCAACAGCGTGTACAACACTACCTACTGGAATGTTGCGTAACGGTCTGGTGTTACCAGTCTTGATTTCTGCATCCAAGCCAGATTGGATTGGGTCGCCTGCTTTCATGCCTTTTGCAGCAAGAATATAACGACGTTCACCATCTGCATACAGTACTAACGCAATGTGCGCTGTACGGTTTGGATCGTATTCAAGACGTTCAACTTTCGCAGGGATACCATCTTTGTTGCGTTTAAAGTCAACAATACGGTAATGCTGCTTATGTCCACCACCTACGTGGCGTACAGTGATACGGCCAGTATTATTACGGCCACCACTTTTAGTTTTTTTCGCCAACAGGCCAGCAAAAGGTTTACCCTTATGCAGGTCCGTATTCACCACTTTAACTACGTGGCGACGACCTGGAGAGGTTGGCTTACACTTAATAACTGCCATGATAATTCTCCTTTGCTTATTCAGCGCCGCCGACGAAATCGATTTCAGCACCTGCAGCTAAAGTAACATAAGCTTTTTTCCAATCGATGCGACGACCTACACGGCCACCGGTACGTTTGGTTTTGCCTTTGTTAACTAAAGTGCGAACTGAATCAACTTCAACTTCAAATAGCTTCGCTACTGCAGCTTTAATCTCTGCTTTAGTTGCATCGATTGCTACGCGGAAAACTACAGTGTTGTTTTTCTCAGCAAGCACAGTACTCTTTTCAGAGATATGTGGACCAAGAATAACTTTTAGCAAACGTTCTTCGCGGATCATGCTAGCATCTCCTCGATTTGCTTCACTGCATCAGCAGTAACAAGAACAGTGTTGAACGCAATTAGACTAACTGGGTCTAGACCCGCTACGTCACGAACGTCAACTTTGTATAAGTTGCGAGCTGCTAAGAATAAATTCTCATCAACTTCAGCTGTAACAATTAGAACGTCTTCTAGGTTCATTGCTTTTAATTTAGCTTTCAGCTCTTTAGTTTTAGGAGCTTCAACACCAAAAGATTCAACGACAACTAAACGTTCCTGACGTACCAATTCAGAGAAAATGCTTCTAAGAGCACCACGGTACATCTTCTTGTTAACTTTTTGGCTGTGATCTTGAGTTTTAGCAGCGAATGTTACGCCACCGCCACGCCAGATTGGGCCTTTAACACTACCGGCACGAGCACGGCCTGTGCCTTTCTGACGCCAAGGCTTTTTGCCTGACCCAGTTACTTCCGCGCGTGTCTTTTGGGCACGAGTGCCTTGACGTGCGTTTGCAGCGTAAGCTACAACTACCTGATGAACCAATGCCTCGTTAAAGTCACGGCCGAAGGTAGTTTCGGAAACTTCAAGAGCGCTCTGCGCGTCTTTCAATACCAATTCCATTACTATCTCCTCAGACCTTAAGCTTTAACTGCTGGCTTGATAATCAGGTTACCATTGGTAGCGCCTGGAACTGCGCCGCGTACTAATAACAAGTTACGCTCTGCATCAACACGTACTACGTGTAGATTTTGAGTTGTTACTTGCTCAGCACCCATATGGCCTGACATTTTCTTGCCTTTGAATACACGACCAGGCGTTTGGTTCTGACCGATAGAACCATTCGAACGGTGTGCCAAAGAGTTACCGTGTGTCATATCTTGAGTACGGAAGTTCCAACGCTTAACGCCGCCTTGGAAACCTTTACCCTTTGATTGACCGGTAACGTCTACTTTCACAGTTTCTGCGAAAATATCAACATTAAGCTCAGCACCAACTTCAATGCCTTCGCCTTCACCATCAGCTAAACGCATTTCCCACAAACCACGACCGGCTTCAACGCCGCCCTTGGCAAAGTGACCTGCTTCTGCTTTAGTGATGCGATTGGCTTTTTTGGTACCAGTAGTCACTTGAAGTGCTCGGTAACCGTCTGTTTCTAAAGTTTTCACTTGAGTAACACGGTTGCCAGCAATTTCAATTACTGTTACTGGGATTGAAACACCATCTTCAGTGAAGATGCGAGTCATACCCACTTTACGACCGATAAGACCGATAGCCATCTCTCAAACCTCTTCTAAGGATCTCAATTAACCTAAGCTAATCTGAACGTCGACACCAGCCGCAAGATCTAAACGCATTAATGCGTCTACTGTCTTTTCTGTTGGCTCTACGATGTCAACTAAACGCTTGTGAGTACGAATTTCATACTGATCACGTGCATCTTTATTAACGTGCGGAGAGATCAAAATGGTAAAACGCTCTTTGCGAGTTGGTAGTGGAATAGGACCACGTACCTGCGCGCCTGTGCGCTTAGCAGTTTCAACGATTTCCGCTGTAGACTGATCAATCAAACGATGATCGAAGCCTTTCAGACGGATACGGATTCTTTGGTTCTGCATTGACCAGAGCTCCTAAAATGGACATATAAAAAATCACCCTCTAGCATTTTCCATTTAGGAACGCAGAGCGAGATGATTTAACCGTTCGACTCCCAATCGGAGTCGCTATGTAAATGTAGAACCTTATTGGTTAAACATTTTAATTTACGCTGACTAGTCAGCGAGTGAGCAATTATACAGATCTTTTTATTAAGATCAAGCTCATTGTTCAAATCGTCTTTAAAAAGTCTTTTCACAACAATTGAAGCGCATTTTACACATATTGTGTATTTTTGCTAGTAAAAATTTATTTTTTGGGCAATAAAAAAGGAAGCCTAAGCTTCCTTTTCTGTGTTCACTAAAGTCGCTATTACGCGATAATTTTAGCTACAACACCAGCACCAACTGTACGGCCACCTTCACGGATAGCGAAACGTAAACCGTC
>NZ_JACJFI010000093.1 GCF_014164505.1 Shewanella sp. SG41-4
GAACTCAGTCAGTATTTGAGTCCAGTGGTCATGTTTTTGCGATTGATTCATAGCACCTCCTTTGTAAAGAAGCACTATGCCAAAAGCTGATTTTTATTGGTATGTGGGGTTAATTGACCGCTTACACAATATTGAACTTCAAGCCAAGGATGACAACAACAGCCATAAGCCCCCAATGGGTAAGGTACTCACTGTAATATGTGGGCTGCTTGTCCTTATTATCTTTCATTATTTATCTCCTTATTTACCCTCATTTGTAGGGTTTTAAAGTTAACAAGTCCTAACATAGGACAAGTCCCTTGCCTCTGTAGGGGGCGTTAAGTGCAAATGGAGTTTGACTTGAATATTGAAGTAACCAATAAAGAAAATAAGTATTTATTTGGAAAGCAAGGCAACTCTTACTACAAGGGCTTGGTTGATGCTCTTACGTCGTTAGATCCAATGTTGACAGCTAAACAAAAGAGGAGTCTTTATCGGGACTTGCAACTCTCGGGTGATAAGTTTGATGAGGCCAAGTATTTACAGGCTGCTTGTGAGACGGTTATCGCTTCATATCTATCATCTAAATACAACGAAACATTTGTATATGAGAAGAAGGTAAATCCACCGAAAGATGTAGATTGTGGATTTAGTACTGTTGGCAAAACATACAATATAGAAGTTAAATGCCCTGATTTTTCCGTGAAAAATGAAATTGATTCTACAAATGCGTTTAAAATCGGCTCGTTTGGTCGTCTCATCGACTACGATGAAGTTGTTGGCAAAATGCAGGAGGCATTTGATTCTAAAACTAATCCAGCGGTAGTACCCAATAAGCCCTTACTTAGACAGCAGAAAATGGATAACAAACTAAAAGATTATCTTTTATCTGCTCATGGAAAATTTAAAGGTACAACAACTACTGATGAACTCAATATTCTAGCAGTATGTGGCTCCGACTGGATGGATTTGCAGAAATGGTTTTTCTATATGTATGGGGTTCAAGGTTTGTTTACTCCTGAGTCATTTCACCAAATTGACGATTATAAAAATGTTGATGCCGTTTTGCTAACAAACCTTTACCATCGCCATCATGACTATTGGAAAAAAGACAAAATAGAAAATCACTGGGATTTTTCCAAATCTTTTAATCTAATATTTTCCAATCCTCTTAGGCACCAAGATAAAGCTGAAATTATTTGTAGCTTCGTAGATTCGATTCCTAATCATTCTCGCGCATTAATGAATTTTAAGGTTACTAATGGTCTTGATGAAATGCGGATACCGCATTTTGTTGTAGAGGAACTTATTGAGAAGGGGTTGTATTATTTTCAACCAAACACTTAACAAAGCGCTGCTACGATAAATGACGAATCGAGAAATTATCACACTCATGCACAAACTATCACACGGCAGAATAGGGCCTTGTGGTAATTGGGTGCGGGTTTTTAATGATAGTGAAGAACTGGACGAGATGAAGTTTAGTAAACTCTTTGAAGATACCATTCAATCCGACATCGTTGTGATATATCAAAGTTCAATCAATGTCACTGAAGCGAAAGCTTCTGAAGCTTTCGAAATAGTAGCCCAGTTTGTAAAGCACGGTGTAGTTAAAATAGCAGACGTAAGGTTTACGTCTCAGATTGAAATAGACCCATTAGGCGTTGGTGCAGCATATCGTACTAACAAGTAAATTATGTTCGCCCAGCAAGCTGGGCCGGGACGTGCAAACAGCACGCGGCCCATATTTAAAGCGTTAGCTTTAAAGGAGGGCTTCGAGCTCATGGATAGAAAAATAATATTGGCAACCGTCTTAGCTTTGCTACTGTCAGCCTGCAATTCCACACCTACAAGTAATGTCACAAACTATGAGACGGCTGGGAATTTAGAATCTCCCAATCCTGTTGGATGTATATCTGTAGGCGGGTTATCGAATAAGCAGAACCCAGTCGATATATTTACTGGACTGAATGCCTGCTTGATCAAAAACAACTACTCGAATGCTGCCGAGCTATATTTTGCTGGTATGTCTTATGGCTTTTTTGACACTAAACGTGTATCCGATATAACTGCACATCAAGCGATTAGTGTGCTGCGTATGAATTTATTTGGTGCGCAACCACAAGAAGTCTTGGATAAATTGCAAGCGGCGCTTACTAACATAAATTCTGACAATACTGCTATTTGTAAAAGCCTAACAAAATTAGGAGCGCCAGCTTATAAGCCAACCTATATGATTCAACATGGTATGGGGGCATTTACTGGTCAAAGCACTAAAGATGGTTTGGTGGAAAACTTTGATTCTGGAGCGGGTTGGAAAGATGCTTTATCTACAATTGCTAAGTGTGTTTAAAGCTAACAAGCCAATTATGTTCGCCAAGCAAGCTGGGCTGGGACGCGCAAACAGCACGCGCCCCATATTTAAAGCGTTATGCAGATAAATCGAATCCACCTATGGCATGTAATTTAACTTACTCAACATTGAGAATATCGTCAGTTGAAATGTCACCTGATAAGATCACAGAAGTTATTGGTATTAGTCCGACATTGATAAGGAGAATTGAGCCGGATTCAAAATACAGACATAGACGTGAGTTCAATTATTGGGCTTTTTCTACAAAAGAATTATCTAATTCAACTGACAATAAAGAACACATAGACATTATTCTTAATAAACTTTACGGTAAGCAAGAACAAATGGATTCCTTGGTTAAGTTGAAATGCTCAGTAGATATATTTTGTTTTTGGAATTCAACAGGACAAGGTGGTCCGTCAATGGATGTCAATTTAATGAGAAAATTAGTACAGTTTGGTCTTAACATCAGTTGGGACATCTATTTCGACGACGAATCTGCATAACACATATGAGCCTTCCGCCAGTCAATAGGCGAGCCCTTTTGCTACGGGAAGGTATTTGACTGCTTTTGCAGTCAAATACCTTTAGTACCCAAGATGGTCAATCAACAAATTCATCTACTTCGTCTGTCATTTATCTGTTAGATCATCCTGTTCTTAGCAAAAAAAGGCAAACACATAGAGAGGCTCTCTTAGTGCGATTTTTTTAAAAATAAAGAATGCTGCCTGACACTTTTCATTCTTTTGAAATGTCAGGGGCACTACGACTAAATGGATTTCGGAGTAAGAGCGGCGCAGGAGGCTAAAGCCGAGACATTTATCGGTTAACCCTAAGATGGCACTATTCAAGTTAGAGGTGCTTTTTGCACAGTTAGTTTCAGGCTCATTTAGAGTGTAAACGACTTTGTTGATTGTATTTATTAATGCGCTAATAAGGTGTCATTCTTTGTAAAATCAAGTGCAGTCGATGTAGCTTAAATAGCATTTGGCATAGTGATGATGGTGAGAAGTCATTGCTTCAGTTTTCACATCATTCACGGTGATGATCGCTTCTCTTTTTAAGAGTATCTAGTTGGCCATTAGCTCACCTTATTGCGCGACTTATCCTTTCAGGAATCTTTATTTATTGAATTCAGCCCTGTCAAATTACTAGTTAGCCTTACTTGAAAATGGTGTGAACTCAACTCTGAACTTGAGGCCGTTGAAGACTTTTTATACAAGAATGCGTGAGCCTGACAGGACGTCAGGCTAGCTTTCGCGGTACAGGTTGTTCTTTGGCATCTGACCCATATGGATATGGGGAACATCATTGACCTTGCCATCACGACATTCGTGAATCCATTCACATCAGATTCCCATCGGAAGCGTTAACATTTTCACTCTTGATTGCAAGATGGGCCGAAGCAGTCTGCAAATGTAGGTCAAAGTTAAATCTGACTCCATGGCGACTTTTAGCAGCTCTTGTTTTGTAAATAGCGAAATATTGCGGGGGCGGCTGGGCCAATTCTTGAATGAAGAGTAGAGAGGGAACAGCCGTTGGTTTCCTCTTAGTCTGGTGTGGGCGACGCGCCAAGACGTTAGTGGCCGCAGGCCATAAGTACAATACAAAACAAACACCTGGATCCCGGCTCAAAAGCATTACCGGGACGACGTGAGAGTTGCGACGACGAGAAGGGGTTGTAATGGTCGTAGAGTTAAAGCATAACGCATAGCTTTTATTGCTTGGTATATCTAATCCGATACACGGCATTGGCAAAGTCATCTGATACCAAGATTGAGCCATCTGCCAGGGTCATCACATCTACAGGGCGACCCCAGCTTTGTTCGCCTTCAAGCCAACCAGTGGCAAAGGGCTTATAGTCAATCACCTTATTCCCTTCAAGTAACACTTGCATAATGCGATACCCCACTTTGTTAGTGCGGTTCCACGAGCCGTGTTGGGCAATTAAGATTGATTGCTTATAAGCCGCTGGGAATTGACTACCTTGATAAAACTCCATGCCTAATGCAGCCACATGAGCACCTAAGGGTAACACTGGCGGTGTGTTGAGTTTGGCTATTTCTGGGTTGGTGAAATCAGGATCGGTGATATTAGCGTTGTGGACATAAGGAAAACCAAAGTGTTGGCCTGTTTTGCTGACACGATTAAGCTCATCATCGGGTAAATCATCGCCCATCATATCGCGGCCATTATCGGTAAACCATAATTCTCCGGTTTGTGGATGGAAATCAAAACCGACACTGTTACGGACACCTTGGGCTATTGTGATGGTTTGTTTAGTCTCAAGATCCAATTGTAAAATAGAAGCAAAGGGCAGTTGGCTTTTACACACATTGCAAGGTGCGCCGACAGGGATATACAGCTTTCCATCTGGACCAAATGCGATAAATTTCCAGCCGTGATGCGACTTATTCGGAAGTTTGTCATACACCAATTCTGGTTTAGGAATAACAGGTAATGATTGCTCAATATCAGGATAACGCCAGATTTTATCGACTTCAGCGACATATAAACTGCCATTATGATAAGCAAGGCCGGATGGCATAAATAGATCCGTTGCAATAACGATCTTATTATCAGCTTTAAAGTCATTATCACTGTCTATCAGCGCATAAACATTGCCTGCTTTGCGACTACCAACAAAAACAGTGCCGTTGTCACCAAGTGCCATCTGGCGCGCGTTTTCAACATTTTCGGCATACACATCAATGGTAAACCCTGCTGGTAATTGGATCTTATCTAAAGGTAATGCAAGTGATGGAAAAGAGACACCCATAGTTAGGGTTGAAATTGTTAACAAAGTGATTAGCTTATTCATATTGGGCCTCTTATTAATCTGTAGATAGTGTTGACCAGAGCTAAGGCAATTAACAGGTAATCTTTACCAGTCTTTAATGATCTGTTTCACCATATTGGCGGTATTTTCCGGTTGTTCTAGTGGGAACATGTGACCACCATTAGGGAGTGTCATTAACTCAATGTCATTCAGTTTTGCAAACCGAACAAAATGTTTAATCGGGAATATAGTAGTCTTTTCACCGTATATTAGTGTAGCTGGTACAGTTAACTTGTTTTTGTATTTGATTAAATTAGTCGGTAAGTGCCTAAAGATATCGGCTTCTACGGCAGGAGAGAAGGTCAATTCTAAACGCTTATTACGCTGTATTACGGCGGAGGTGGCGTAGTCTTGTAAGCAACGAGAATCGAAACTTTTAAACAAGGTTTTCTGTGAAAAATAATCAACTAAGTTGGTGTTTTCTGGCCAATGATTCTGACGCGTTTTGGCTTTACCTGCTGGTGAAAGCTTATCAATGTAGGGAGTACGTTTAATAACACTCAGCAGATGTGAGAATGCACCAGTGACTACAGGTGGATCTAACATCACCAAACCTCGAAACAGTTCAGGATGTTGGCAAGCGGCAATAAAGGAAATAACACCGCCAAATGAATGGCCCACACAAATCACTTTTTCATCTTGCTTCTTAATAAATTCAATGAGTTCTGTGACTAGGTGTTGCCAGTTACTGTGTATTGGGTACAAAACGTCATGCCCAAATTGGTTATGTGCTACCGTGCGAAAGTCGTTATCAAATTCATGTAAAAAGGTTTTATAGCTGCCAGCAGGAAAGCCATTAGCATGCACCAGATTGATCAATGGTTTTGTCATAGTATCTCTAATGGGTAAGCACTATTTGCGAATAATTAATTCATTCAACTAACGTTAATCCTCAAATAGCGCTTATGTGCCCAATGCTTAGAATATTTTTAAAGGATCGATTGGAGTTAACTCTTCAAATTCAGGAGCACGGTTTTGCGCTTTGGCTTTGAAGATTTCCATCATGTCATTTTGAGGTTGAAACATGCCACTTTGCCATACCGACATGTAATTTAAGCTGTCGGCGACACTGTGGTCGCGTGCATAGTTAATCATCTCTTTACACCCTGTCACGGCTAAAGGTGAGCGGGCAGCAATTTCTGCTGCAATGCCTAAAACGGCGGTTAGCATTGATGCTTGGTCTTCATATACATGATTCACTAATCCAGCTGCTTTAGCTTCTGCAGCAGGCATTCTTCGACCTGTATAAGCTAACTCTTTGACTAATCCGATTGAAATCAGTTTAGGTAAACGCTGTAACGTACCCACGTCAGCGGTCATGCCGAGTTTGGTTTCTTCAATGCTAAAAAAAGCATCGCTGGTGCAATAACGACAATCTGCCGCGGTGACCATGTCAACGGCGCCGCCAATACAGCCACCTTGAATCGCCATTAACACGGGCATACGAGCTGTTTCAAGCACATTAAAGCAATCTTGCAGCTTGAGTACCAAACGGCGTAATTGGTCGTGTTTACGGCCTAATTCAATATGGTCATCGCTGTTACTCGCACTGAATACGGCTAAATCCATACCCGCGCTAAAATGTTTGCCGGTAGAGGATATTACAATGGCGCGAGCCGCCGATTGATTATTAATCTCGTGTATCACGCTTGGAAACTCATGCCAAAAGTCGACGTTCATTGAATTTAATGCGTCAGGTCGATTAAGAATAATGTGAGCCACTTTATCGTTAATATCGACAGTGAGTGTTTGGTAAGTCTTTTGCGATATCATATTTATGTCCTTATAAATTCAGTGAAATTTGCTTATCTTGTTCGATTGCAACATCCAGTGACGCAAGAATAGACTGACGTTCTTTTAATTTGGTGCCCAAATGCGCAGCCATATTTAACGTTTGCATGTGTTTAGCCACGGCATGGGCTGTATTCATTAATTGATCCGGTTCAACCACTTGATCGAGAAAACCTGCCAGTACCGCTTGTTCTGGTGCAAATAATTCAGCATTGATGACTGCGCGTGACAGGTAATTTTGTGGAATGCGATTACGGGCAATTTCAATGCCCGCCTGATGCATAGTCATGCCAATAGCCACTTCGTTTAGGCCAATTTTAAATGGGCCCAAACTGCCTATACGATAATCACAGCTGAGTAATAAGAATGCACCTTTAGCGATGGCATGGCCAGAGCATGCACCAATAATGGGGGTAGGGAATGCGAGCATCCTACGGGCTAATGTTGACCCTGCAGTAACCAAAGCAATTGCCGCTTCTGGGCTTTGCTTCATCGTTTTAAGATCGTAACCGCCAGAAAGAATACCTGGTTGGCCAGTTAATATGACAACTGCGTTTTGTTGTTCTGCGTGGTCTAATGCACTATTAATTTGGGCAATGACTTCAGGTGATATCGCGTTAACTTTGCCATTATTAAGGGTAATAACATGCACATTGTTTTCGATTGCTACGGTGATCAGTTCCATTTTTTACCTTTTTTATTTTAATTATTAGTTTTCGTCTAGGCGTTATCGGCCATCACTTCACTATTACTTTTTGATTTAAAATACTTGGAATTTAACATACCCGCTAGAATCCCTGCGGTAAAGAGCATTGTGAGGGTGTAAATAGCGGGTGTGAATGACATCTTGTAGTTAGCCAGCAGTGTTAACGCCATAAACATAGATAAGGTACTGTTTTGTAAGCCTACTTCAATGGTTATTGATGTGCGTTGCGCCAGATTTAACCCAAACCATTTGCTTGAGTAATAACCTAACAGCATTGTCGAAATATTAAGAATAATCGATACCGGTCCTGCTGCAATTAGCGCTGGAATAACGATATCTTGCTGAATGTACGTTAGGAAGATGATTAATAGTGTTAAGAATAAAATGCCAAAACGTGATACATGGACTTGAGTGCTTTCAGCAATTTTAGGTGCGTAACGTCTGATCAACATGCCAAGCAGAATAGGCACAATGGTCAGTTTCATTAAGCTGAACATCGTTGCGAGTATTGGCAACTGAAATTCATTGCCTTGCCCCATAAAGTGGATTAACGAGTAATTAAGTACAACAGGAATCGTAAATACAGTAATTAAACTGGCCACCGCGGTCATGGTTACCGACAGTGCAACATCGCCTTTTGCTAAATGAGAAAACATGTTGGATGTGGTACCGCCAGGACAAAGTACCAATAACATAACGCCTACAGCGTATTCTGGTTCTAATGGCATGATGTTAGCTAATGCAAAACCGATAATTGGCAATAGTAACAATTGATTAGTTAACCCAATCGCTACTGCTTTAGGGTACTTAAGCACGCGTTTAAAGTCGTCCGTCACTAAAGAAAGCCCCATACCCATCATAATTAGAAAGATGCATACCGGGATAACTTGCGTATTAACAAATGTCACTAATTCAATATCTTCCATAATAACCTCATTCAGATATGACCTTTATTCGGCCGATAACGTCCATTTTCATTTTTAAATGTGAGCTTGTTGATTGTTTATTGTGGATTTGCCTATTGCTTACTTGAGTGGTGTGTATTTATGTCTAACGATATGATTTGTCCAACAGATGCAGCTGCCGTTCCGGCTAAAACCTGTTGGTAGATGTCATTAACGTAGTGAAGATCATGGGTGTGGGAAATGGTGATAATGGATCTACAAAAGTCTATATAACTGAGTAGCGATTGATTCATTTGTTTCATGGTTTCACCAACACCCCATTCAAGGCTGCGTTTTTTCAATTGTGTTGGCGCAAAGAAGAATGTCGGGGTTGCACCAGGTAACATGCCATCAGTTTCAGTGTCTGTTAAGTCGATATCACCATGATGGGTTGCACCGATCCGGCATGAATAGCGCAGTTGTTGGCTAAAGTGGTGATGAATGGCGGCTAAGGTTTTTTTACCTCCGGCCATGTCTACTAAGATGGATGCAACATTGGCATCTAGGGTGGTAATGTTGTCATAGCTAATGACGTAATCGTAACAACCTAATGATTCAACAAAACTGAGATTGGCCATTGAGGTAATGCCAACCGTGCTACGTTGGCCTCTTTGCTTAATGGCAAAGGCGAGGGCGATACTGGTTTTACTGGATGCACTGGTAATCAGATATTGCGTGGCATCGAAATAATTGTTGTCGAACATAAAGTCATCCACTAACCAAGATGTAGTGAAAAGCCCGCGTAATAAGATGTCGTAATCTTCGTTATTTAGCTGATAAAAAGGATTGGTGCTAACCCGATCAAAACGAGCATAAACAGGTGATAAGCCTTCTCGACATGGATTAACGTCTGAAAATCCTGTTGGGTTAACTTTACCGGCAATAATTTTGAGATGGGTCGCCATTGGCATAAATCCCCACACTCGTTCACCGACTTTTATATCCTTGTTATTTGACAACAACACATCGGCAAACCCCATTACGGGTAACCGTCCCCACTGAGTGTGCTGTAGAGCATTATCTGTAGTGGCTGAAGCTGAATCTGTGTTTGTAGCAACACTATCTGCAGGGATATTTTCAGCAGGAAAGCTATCAACAGAAAAACTCTTAACAGGAAAAAATTGCCAATAACCTAAGGTATCACCGGTAATACCATAGCTAATATTGTTTGCCGTTAAGGCGAACTTACTCACCTTAAGCAATACTTCATTTTCTGCCAATGGCTGGTCAATATTAAGCTCTACTACACGAGTTTGTTACAAGTCATTTTTAACCACTTCAAATACAAGTGTCGGCTGAGATTGTGATGTTAATGTCGTCATAAAATCCCTTTATCATTTTTATTATTTAGTTTCTTATCTAACGCACTATATTGACTCTTTTTTATCAGAAGCCTTTAACTAAAATTATGGTTAACTGCTTGATTCAAAACGTATGTTTATTAATGTATGTTTATTAATGTTAAACGTTGATGAATGCATTAATAGCCGCATTAACTTCGTTTGGCCTTTCATGCTGTAGCCAATGACTGGTGTCTTTAAAACGCTTTATCACGCAGTTAGGCACATAGTGATGAATGTCATCTAGATTCTCATTAACGAAGGCAAGATCTTGCTCTCCCCATAAAATAAGCGTGGCAACATTAACCCGTATATTGGGTATTTTAAGCTGCGAAGTGTCTTTAACGGGGGTCGACTTAACTGCGTCATTCTGTATCGAGGATGTATCAAATGATGCTGTTGAATTGTTACTTTGATTATCTGTGTCATTTTTCGCCAGTTGTGGCATAGCGCGATAGTATTGCAACATGCCATTAATTGCGCCTGTTTGGCTCCACACTTGTTTATATTGCGCTTTTACATCGGCGGTAAACACGCTTGGGTTTGTACTGACCATGATGTCTTCGCTTAAATAACGATAATCATCTTTTATTAATAGTGACTCACCCGACGCGCTAATTAACTGATGAATATAAGCACTTTTTTTACGCTGCAATGGGTTATTAATCATCTCACGGGTAAAAGTGCTTGGGTGGGCTGCATTAACAATAATCAACTGACTAATTAACTGGGCATGAAACGCTGCTAATGGCCAAGCAATAGCACCGCCCCAATCATGAGCGACTAAAATGACCGGCCGATCCGGGCTAATAGCAGCAATAAATTTTGCTATAAAAGCGATAAGATTAGGCACTGTATAAAATCTGACATCGGCTGGTTTATCACTTAAATTGTATCCAGGTAAATCGGGGGCGATAACGCGATAATTTTCTGAGAAAAAGGAGAGTTGAGCTGACCATGTGCCCCAATACTCAGGAAATCCATGCAAAAATATCATCGTCGGTTTGGCCGCAGTGATGCCAGTTACAGTAGATATATCTTTTGCCTTTATGGCGTTAGTGACGTAAGCAGATTGCCCTGATTCAACGTAATGAATATTGACCTTATCCACTAAAATATTTTTATGCTCTAGCTTCATATTCAATCTCATTGAGCTTGCCTGTCTATCCTTAAGAGACTTCATCTTAAGATTAAACAGGACTTTGAATTAGAATGAGTTAATCAAAAAATGCTACAGCGTATTCAATCGATTCACGGTCGGTGCGGGTATTATTAACGGCTGCTGATTCATCGGCGTAGCCAAAAGACATCCCAAATAAAATACCGCGCTCGACAGGGAGGTTTAATATTTCTCTAACAGGATCGGGAAATTGCCCTAACGCACCTTGCATGCAATTTGATATGCCGTGATCTGCCATAATCAAAGAAAGCGTTTGAGCGTAAATGCCTAAATCAACAGCGCCCATAATGTCTAAGTATTTATCCATAGTGAAAAACACTGCATGTGGCGCATCAAAGAACTGCCAGTTACGCACCATCGCCATTTGACGGGCTTTTTTGTCTTCTCGTGCTACACCGATTGCACTATACAACGCATTCGCTGAGCCAAATTGTCGATCACGATGAATACCTTGATATTGCGGGAGCCAATTAAAGTCAGGATTTGGCGAGGCACCGCTCATAAGTGTTTCCATAAATTTTTGCTTCAATGTGTCTTTGGTCTTACCTGAGACAACACAGGTTTGCCATGGCTGCACGTTACAATTAGAAGGAGAAAGCTGTGCATGTGCAAAAATTAAATCTAAGGTTTCCTTGGCAACCGGTTTATCGAGAAAGGCGCGTGCTGAATAACGGTTTTTCAATATTGATTCAATAGACATATAGGACACTCTTATTATTTTATTGATAGTGATTTCATATCGTTACTGGTGATATAAGTCATTTATATAATTGTTATCGTTAATAAAAAGTCTGTAGTGACAGCAATTCACCATTCCCGCCACTACAGACTGTTGGGTTAATTAAAACTGGTAAGAAATATTGGCTCCAAATGTACGTGGTTGATTTGGATAACCATTAAAGCTGCCTGCTTGTATTGGTGGTGGGAATGCCGACAACAGATACTCATCGTTAGTTAAGTTACGTACCCAAAGCTGTAAACTGACACCGTTATCAAATGCTAAACCAGCACTTGCATTGAAGCTGTTCACTTCGCGGGTTAATGACTCCGGTGTATTTTCGGCCAGTTTAGTATCACTTTCGAAAAGGTAATCGGTACGAACATAGCCATCTGCACCGTTAAACACTTCGAAGTTATATACGATTCCCGCAGTGATGCTGACTTCATGAATACCAGCCGGTTTCTCGCCAGATAAATCAACAGGGCCGTTTAAACCTGACGCTCCTACAAATGAATCATAAACAGGGTCAAGGAAGGTACCCGCTAAGGTAAATGACCAGTCTTCGGTTAAGTTATAGTTAGAATCAAACTCAATACCTTGGGTACTTTGTTTACCCGCATTAGCCAGTACATAACCTGTGCCAATGAAAATCGATGATTGAAATCCTTCAATGGTTTGATCAAATATGGTTGCACTAAATGAGCCATTTTCGAATTGAGTTTTAATACCAAGTTCGTACACCATGGCTTCTTCAGGTGAGGCATAGCGGCCACCATAAACCTGATTCGGCATTGCTAATCCTGCGGTTTCTATTGCTGATTGATCTGATGCGAAAGGGCTTGAATAGCGAGATAAATTCCATGAAGTCGCTTTAAAACCTGTTGCTGCCGTAGCGAATATATTAACGTTGTCATTAATTTCATAAGCTAAGCGTAGCGACCAAGTGGCTTTGCTATCATCTGATTTATTGTTCTCTACAGCATTAGACAAGCCAAGCATAGGCGGTAAAAACTGCAAACTTTTAAGAACAGGTACAGCAGGAGCCAACTGAGGAATACTGCCAATAGGCACGCCATACAATGTTGGCACTGTGTCTAAATCAAGCGCAGACAGCACGTCGGAATGTTGTTGGGTAATGTTGACTTCTTTTTGATCATTGGTGTAGCTCACGCCAAGTATTGCAGTCAAGTCGTCGCTGATATGATAATCAAAACTGGCAAATATCGAGTAAGCATCATTTTCTTGATCAAAATCTGAACTTACTGCTGACTGATTTGAGAAAAATGTACCAGGATCTAAGCCGTTTACACCTTCAACACCGGCTAATAAACCTGGCGCGCCACCAGCAGCCATCAACACATCAAAGTAATTCCTAATGTCGTTACCATAATATAAGGTATCGCCAGTGGTAACTTCTTCATGAAAAATGTAGGCGCCAAACATCCATTCGAGCTGGCGATCACCGGTAGAGGTTAAGCGAAACTCTTGGGTAATGGTTTCGATATCGGTGTAACCACCTTCATTTAATATATCTAATGAGGTGTAGTCGACATCATTCATAAAATCGGAATCATTGGTACGAAGTGCACTGATTGATGTAAATGAATAACCATCAAAATCAACATCTAGCTGTAACGAAACCCCACCATCTTTTACGGTGTTATCAGGATTCGAATTAAGCGTAGATTGATAGGCAAATGAACCTGTTTCATCAAGGTCCATACCACCTAATGCACGCACAGCAGCAGTAGTTGGGCCATTAATTGAATTCTCCACAGTACAACATGCTTCTTCAATTTGGCTATAGTCAGCAATTAAACGCAGCTTTACGTCTTCGGTTGGTTGATATAACGCTTGACCACGAACATTCCATCGGTCGCGGTCATTGATGTTATCTAATCCGACAACACTTTCGGTGTAACCATCTCGTTTGTTTAATCCACCAGAAACACTAAATGCTAAATTATCAGTGATGCCATTGGTGTAATAACCTTTGATGGCTTTTTGATCAAAATTGCCAACACCAACTTCAATTTTACCTTGTTGATAATAAGCTGGTTCTCGAGTGGTAACACTAATGACCCCAGCAGAAGCGTTTTTACCAAACAACGTGCTTTGCGGGCCACTTAATATTTCAATTTGCTGCAGTCTTGGTAAATCGCCTATTTGAGATGCTGCTCGGGAGCGATAAACACCATCGATAAATACCCCAACAGAAGGTTCAATACCTGTATTGTTGGTACCATTACCAAAACCACGAATAGAAAAGTTGGTGTTAGTAGAGCGTTGTAGTGGTGTGACACGTAGGGTGGGCACTAGCGTTTGTAAATCGGTTATGTCCATTACTTTTGCTTGTTCTATTGCTTTGCTACTTACTACCGTGATGGCAACAGGAGATTCCTGTAATCCTTTAGAACGTTTAGATGCGGTTACGACAATTCTTTCTATATCGTCTGCATTTTTTGGTGTGTTTAGATTTTCATCTTCAGCATGTGCAGCTGAACTTATTACTCCCATAATCGCAAAT
>NZ_JACJFI010000094.1 GCF_014164505.1 Shewanella sp. SG41-4
ATAAACTACGAAGCATGTTAACAACACCGTAAACCGCGCCTGTTGCTTCACCTTTTGAATTGGTCAAATGAGGCGGCGCATAATAAGCGCGATAAAGATAAGATGAGCCATCAACTAAGATGAGCGGATTATTGGGAATCGTTGGCATAATTAATATTCGTGTTCAGTGTTTTGCGAGACTAATAGGATGACATTATACCCACAGCACCTCAAGATGCTTGTAAGATTGTCAGTTATTTACCCAAGATAGTGATCAATAACCGTAACGTTTGGCTTGTTGTGTATCCAGTGAGGTTTTGTGGGCAATTTTATAGAGAAAAGCCAGTAATCAGCCACGACAAAAGACTCTCAGCCTGTGGATAAGTCTGTGAGTGAATTAATCAACGTTGCTGGATAGATTTTCTTACGGCTTAAAACGAAATCTGTAACTAGTTGAATTATATATTCTATTTTTATTTTTGTGAGCTAAATATTATTTCTAATAAATATTACTAATTTGTGGACTTTTTTATTGATGTCAGTTAAGTCACAATCGAATTTAGTGATGTGTTATGACTAAAAAAAAGGCATCTAGCAAATTCGACGTTCTAAGTTAGCACGATTTTTAATCAGATCAACCGTTTTGTTGGTTTTTTGTTATAAATTTTACATTATCAATTAAAAGTTGAAGGAAGATGTCATGAAAAAGATTGCTGTTTTACTGAGTGGCTGTGGGGTATTTGATGGAACTGAAATTCACGAGGCTGTATTAACCCTACTGGCGATAACGCGAGCGGGTGCTCAATATCAATGTTTTGCTCCGGATATTACTCAAATGCATGTGGTGAATCATTTAACCGGTGAGGTCAACACTGACGAAACCCGTAATGTATTAGTTGAGTCTGCGCGGATCGCTCGTGGTGAAGTACTTAACGCCAGTGCACTTGAGGTAAGTCAATTTGATGGTTTGGTGATCCCTGGTGGCTTTGGTGCGGCTAAAAATTTATCAAACTTTGCAACCACAGGCAGTAATTGTCATATTCAGCCAATTATAGAAAACTTTATTCGCGAATTTGCTTTAGCGCATAAACCTGTTGGCTTTGTGTGTATTTCACCGGTGATGATCCCGAATATATATGGCGAAGGAGCTATAGGTACAATTGGAACCGACTCTGAGACGGCTCATGCATTTACTGAAATGGGCGGTAAGCATAAAAATGTGCAAGTTGAGGATATTGTTGTTGATGAAGTGAATAAAATCGTTAGCACGCCAGCTTATATGCTAGCAACGTCAATTTTAGAGGCGCATATTGGCATTGAGAAACTAGTTAATAAAGTACTCGAAATGGCTTAGCGATTTAGGCTGAGATGTATTGTGAATATGAGCGGGTTAATAAGAAAAAGAGTGCCACCGAAAGTGGCATTTTTATTTATGGTTAGCTGGTTTTAGTGGTAGATGAGGTTCTACTATCAAATAATGCTTGGGCTAACCCAACACAGAGCCCTGCAATGTGGGCACCATTTGCAATTGGCATTCCTAGCACATCAGTAAAGCCGAGAACCAACCAAACGAGCATAAATCCCATATAAGATTGCGGCAAACTAATACCGCAGCTGGGTTTACGAATGCCCATTAACCAAGTGTAACCTACCACAGCGTATACGACGCCAGACAAGCCACCAAAATTAGGCCCTGTCATGTAAAACTGCACAATATTAGGCAAAGTGCCCGCGACAACTAATAAAAACAGTAACGGTCGAGTACCTAAATTGGTTTCAATTTTACCGCCTAAGTACCACCACCACAGTAAATTAAAGATAATATGCATAGCGGAAAAGTGCATTAAACTTGGGGTGAATACTCGCCACACTTGGTTTACGTCACTATCTGCAACAGCGCTAAAAAAAGATAATTTAGTGAAAATGGCATCGGCAAAACCAAGGTTCATACCAGCAAAAACGGCAACACAAGCAAAAAAGCACACTAATGTCAGTGGGCCTGCACCTGTCATAAACTGTTGAATTAAGCCTTTAGCACCTGGGCCATAGTCAAATTTGGTATCCGTTGCACCGTTGTCCCAAGAGGCTTGCAAGTATTTACTATCGTATGGGTTTTTAGCAAACTCAATTAACTCAGCGCGAGCTTGATTTTCGTCGGCGGGGTTAGTGATTACTAGGCCAACACCCTGAAAATGAGTCACGGCATGGCATTGAATATTTAACCCTTTGAGGTAGTCAATAAATGCTTGTGCTGCACGTGCATTAGGTAGCTGGCCGATTTCTATCATGCGTGAGCCAAGCTCCAAGCACTATAACCACCATCTAAACTGTATATGTCGTCAAAACCTTGTTCGTTTAAATAACTGGCTGCGCTTTGGCTGCTCATTCCATGGTAGCAGACAACAACGACAGGCTTGTCCATATCAGCACCACCAATAAAGTCAGCTAGATTTTCGTTGGTTAAATGGGTCGCACCTTCAATATGACCAGCAGCAAAACTCGCAGCGTCACGAATATCAACAACTTGTATGTCGTTAGATTCACTAGACATATGGATAAGCTCATTAATAGACAAATGTTTAAAACCAGACATGATATTACCTATAAAAATGTACAAATAGCGATGTGCTTAGCGCCAGTTTGCAACAAGGGGTTGTATAAATACAACCCCTTGTTGGTGTACTGACTCGTTAAGCCACAATACTGAGACAGTAAAGCTTAATCCCAGTTCAATATAACTTTACCTGACTGACCTGAGCGCATTGCATCGAAGCCTTTCTGGAAATCATCAATACTAAAATGATGAGTAATGATGGGTGACAAGTCTAAGCCTGATTGGATTAAACTGGCCATTTTGTACCAAGTCTCGAACATTTCACGGCCATAAATGCCTTTGATGATCAACCCTTTAAAAATGATTTTGCTCCAATCAATGGCCATTTCGCCACCAGGAATACCTAGCATGGCAATTTTACCACCGTGGTTCATGGTGTCTAACATCGCGTGGAATGCCGATGGTACGCCAGACATTTCTAAACCAACGTCAAAGCCTTCTGTCATGCCAAGTTCTTTCATGACATCTTTAAGGTTGTCTGTTGCAACATTCACAGCGCGAGTTGCACCCATTTTTCGGGCAAGATCAAGTCGGTATTCGTTTACATCAGTAATCACAACATGACGAGCACCGACGTGTTTACAAACCGCAGCAGCCATAATACCAATCGGGCCAGCACCGGTAATCAACACATCTTCGCCGACTAAATCAAACGATAATGCAGTATGTACCGCATTACCGAATGGATCGAATATAGCCGCTAAATCATCTGGAATATCCGCAGGGATTTTGAAGGCGTTAAATGCTGGTAGTACCAAGTATTCGGCAAATGCACCGTCACGATTCACACCAACACCTGAAGTGTTACGGCATAAGTGGGTACGACCAGCACGACAGTTACGGCAATGACCACAAGTGATGTGACCTTCTCCAGATACACGATCACCAATACTAAATCCACGTACTTCCTGACCAATATCGACCACTTCGCCGACATATTCATGGCCAGCAATCATAGGAACTGGAATGGTTTTTTGTGCCCATTCGTCCCAGTTGTAGATATGCACGTCAGTTCCACAAATAGCCGTTTTACGAATTTTAATTAGCAGGTCGTTATGACCCATTTCTGGTTTTGGTGAATCGACCATCCAGATGCCTTCTTCAGGCTTTAACTTACTTAATGCTTTCATGTTGATGACCTATTTTTAGTCTGAGCTATCGTTAACTATTATTACTCGATGCTGTTATTAATCTATGCTTCTATTAATCTATGCTTCTATTAACCTATGTTTCTATTAAACAAGCTAGATTAGATAATACCCATCTCTTTGCCTATACGGGTAAAGGCACCAATAGCATGATCAAGTTGTGTGCGAGTGTGCGCAGCAGACATTTGGGTGCGAATACGCGCTTGGCCTTTTGGCACCACTGGGAACGAAAATCCAACCACATAAATGTGCTCTTGTAATAAACGGTTAGCAAAATCGCCAGCCAATTTAGCATCGCCAATCATTACTGGAATAATGGCATGGTCTGCACCACCTAAGGTGAAACCAACAGCAGACATTTGCTCACGGAAATAACGACTGTTTTCCCATACTGCTTCACGTAACTCTTGACCCGTTTTTAGCATTTCAAGCACACGAATTGATGCACTAACAATAGATGGCGCTAATGAGTTTGAAAACAGGTAAGGGCGAGAGCGCTGACGTAACCATTCAACGACTTCTTTTTTCGCTGCAGTAAAACCACCCGAGGCACCACCTAACGCTTTACCTAATGTACCGGTAATAATGTCGACACGATCCATAACGTTACAGTATTCATGGGTTCCACGACCATTTTGACCGATAAACCCTACGGCGTGAGAGTCATCGACCATCACTAATGCGCCGTACTTATCCGCTAGATCACATACACCTTGAAGGTTAGAGATTACGCCATCCATTGAGAATACACCGTCAGTGGCGATCAAAATGTTACGTGCACCAGCAGCTTGGGCTGCAATGAGCTGCGTTTCTAAGTCGGCCATGTCGTTGTTGGCATAACGGAAACGCTTCGCTTTACATAAACGCACGCCATCAATAATTGAAGCATGGTTAAGCGCATCGGAGACAATTGCGTCTTCTGCATCTAATAAAGTTTCAAAAAGACCGGCATTAGCGTCGAAGCAAGACGAGTACAAAATGGTGTCTTCCATGCCTAAAAACGCACTTAGGCTAGCTTCTAATTGCTTATGAATGTCTTGAGTACCACAAATGAATCGTACCGATGCCATACCAAAACCGTGACTGTCTAAACCGGCTTTTGCTGCTTTGATAAGTTCAGGATGATTCGCTAAACCTAAATAGTTATTAGCGCAGAAGTTAATCACTTCTTCACTATTAACTTGAATAGCTGTTTGTTGAGCTGAAGCAATGATGCGTTCACTTTTGTATAAGCCATCGGCTTTTACATCGACAATTTGCTGATTAATTCGGTCGTAAAAAGAGGTAGATGCCACCTGTGTTCTCCTAAATATGGTTATTATGCTTATCCAAATCACGCAGTAAAACACCGCGATAAATGACAGGGTGTTTTGGAGTTATTGGCATTCTAACCTTTATTTTTGCCGCTCTACAGCGTTTTTTTTAGTCGTCAGACCAACATGAGTTAGATTAGGGGTATCGACTTATTCACATTAAAAAAACTAATCATTAACATGTAGGTGTTGGGATTTGAAAGGCGGGTGATAACCCTAAATTAATCCGCTAATAACCGATTCAATTGTAGTTGGTTATTAGCGGATTGGAAATTCTGTAATCGATGTGAGATAAACGAAATTCTTCGCTTATATTTGCGCGACACTATGACGTTCTTGGCTGGCTATGTCTAAGTAGTGTTGCTCTAAACGACAAAAAGTTGCGCTTGAAGTGGGAGTCGAGTAAGCCTGAAAAATCATCAATACTCTTAATAACCCATCGTATAGCGTGGCTTTAGTGATGGTTGATGTACTAGATTGAGTTAATTGGTAGCTAATCCAGAAACTGACCATCATTTTAATGGTGTCGGCAAGCGCGGTCACTTTATTATCATCGACGTCTAGGAAACCGTCTTTTTTGAGTTTGCGCAGCACATCACTTGAGCGAGTCAGTACTTGTTGTTGAGCATGTAAGTAGCGTTTCTTTAGCGCATCATCACGGCTTAAAATATCGGCTAAGTTGGCATACATAAACCTAAACTGCCATAGGGTATAGAACATGGCATCAAAATAACCCATTAATAATTCGATTGTAATCGGCACATCATCATAAGGCTTAAAGCCTGACTCTAAATGACTTTCATAAAGACTGAAAATAGAATTGATAATGTCTTCTTTATTGCGGAAGTGATAGTACAAATTACCCGGACTAATGCCTAAATGCGCTGCAATATGATTAGTGGTAATGCTACGTTCACCGTGTTCATTGAATAGTTCTAAGCTGGCAAAAATGATTTTATCGCGGGTTTTCATGTGATTTCCATATTCATTATTGGCTTATTGTCGCTCAAATAATTCGTTAAGCCGACTTAATATGAGTATGTTAACATTGTGCTTATCTGACAAGCAAAATCGATGACCCATCTTACATGAACCGTATTGTTTATTCTTTGTTTCTATATTTGTTGTTTCCACTGGTGATTCTTTATTTAGCATTTCGGGCTATAAAAAGTGTCGACTATCGCAGCCGTTGGTCTGAACGTTTTGGTTTTGCTAAGTTAATAAAAACGGATGTGTTGATCCACAGCGTGTCGATGGGAGAAACTTTGGCGGCTATTCCGTTGATTAAGCAGCTTATGGGTGCGCACCCAGATTACGTTTTTACGGTGACCACAACCAGCCCAACAGGGTCTGCGGAAGTGACTAAAGCATTTGGCGATACGGTACAGCATTGCTATTTACCGTTTGATTTTTCATATGCTATAAAACGTTTTTTACGCCAACTGCAACCCAAAGTGTGCATTATCATGGAGACTGAGCTGTGGCCAAACTTGGTCCACTTTGCAGAGCAGCAACAAGTGATTCTGATTTTAGCCAATGCACGCTTGTCGCAAAAGTCCGCTAATAAATACGCTAAAAAGCGCCGTTTGGCTGTGCCGATGTTAAACAAACTCAACTTGATTACCGTACAAACTAAAGCTGAAGCAGAACGATTTATTACCCTAGGAGTGGCAACTCAGCGCATACATGTGTGCGGCAGTTTAAAGTTTGATCTCACTATAGATCCAATCAAAAAACAACAAGCTAATACGCTTCGTGCCCAATGGGATCGGGTTAATTCACCTATTTGGGTTGCAGGGAGTGTTCACCCCGGTGAGTTTGAGGCCATTTTGAGCGCCCATAAACAGCTTCTAGCTTGTTTCCCTAATGCATTATTGATTATGGCGCCCCGACATCCTGAGCAATTTAATTTAGCCGCTATTACCATTACCCAATCTGGATTGGTGTTAGCTAGACGCAGTATGAATGATGAGGTTAACAGCCAGACTCAAGTGTTACTTGGTGACACTATGGGGGAGTTAGTCATGCTATATGGTACAGCGGATCAGGCATTTGTTGGCGGGACATTGATTAATAACGGTGGTCATAATCCGCTTGAACCTGCGGCCATGGGCCTACCTGTGTATGTCGGTCCCAATCATTGGGATTTTGCTGAAATAACCCAGTTACTTGCCGATGCTGGCGCATTGACCTGTATTAGCTCAGCGGATGAATTAGCGCAAGAATTACAAAATAAGTTTACCGATAGCCATATGTATCAATCCGCGTCCTTTGCAGGCTTGGCGGTCGTTGAGCAAAATCGGGGCGCACTTTTAAAGCAATTCACCCTCATTAATGAGCTTGTCGTTTAACATTTTGCTGCCAGCCATCTGAACAAAAACGTATAAAAATAGACGCAAGTTAGCGTCTATTTTTATCACTACTCCATACCAGAGTTAGCTTTAGATTGGGTTTATGCTTTGGTAACCGGCAAGTAATTGCTGCCAATGCTGCTGGCTAAATTGCAGCGTAGTCAGTTTACCGTGCTCTTTGTTAAAAGAACGTAGCAAGCGGTCTAGATTGGCTTGTTGCCATGTAGGCTGTGGTGTACGTAACTCACCTCGATCAAAATCAATCAAATAGAATTTTCCGTGTGCCAGTAAGATGTTTTTGGCATTTAAATCGGCGTGATATACCCCACGCTGATGAAATTTGGCAATGGTTTCGCCTAGTAAATACCATTGAGATTCTGTCATTGAGTTATGGCTTAAGTAAGCCACTAAATCGTTTGCACCAACAACATGTTCAATAATAATGTCGGCTCGATACCATAAACCAAAACGTTCAACATTCGCCGCAATAGGGCGTGGTACCGCAAATCCTTCTTGATACAAAACTTCAAGGATCGCTAACTCTGCCACAGCACGGGTTCGTTTTAGGCCGGTATAGAAGTAGGCGTCACGGCTGAATTTTTCCATCATCCCACCGCGCCAATAATGGCGTAACACCCATGTTTGCGGGCTGTCCGAGTTATCGGTTTTGACGAACCATGTGGTGTAACGGCCTTTGGACTGACCCACCACTGCATTTTTTTCTCGCCAACCATCAACCGCGAAGTCTTGCGATGCTAAGTGCTGGGCTGTGGTTTCACACCATGCGATATGGCCAAGTTGGGTATTTTTTATTTGCATCTAATTATCAATAGCATTGGTTAGATTGTGGATCGAAATAACATTATACCTTAAGATCACTAACTTGCCTTCACCGCCTTAATTCTTCACTCAAGCATATTGGATAATCAATGAAAGCTGACTTTAGTGCGATACGTTCATTATGTTTACTGCGTTTGTCTGCCATTGGTGATGTTTGCCACGCAGTAGCAATGGTGCAGGCTATTCAAAAACAGTATCCAGACCTGAGTATTACATGGATTATTGGTAAGGTTGAATATCAATTGCTCAAGCATTTGCCAGGGATCCAGTTTGTTATTTTCGACAAGTCCAAGGGCTGGCGTAGCTATCTTCAGTTACGTCGTGATTTACAAGGCCAACGTTTTGATGTGTTGCTGCATATGCAGGTGGCACTTCGTGCGACCATAGCCTCATTAATGATCAAGGCGCGAGTTAGGGTCGGATTTGATAAGGCAAGAGCCAAAGAAGGTCAATGGTTAGTGACCAATCACGCCGTTGAGCCCTTGGCGACACCGCATGTATTAGATGGTTTTATGGGCTTTGCTAAAGCCATTGGTGTAGAAGACTTAACGCCACGCTGGGATATTCCTGTATCACAAGCCGACACCGACTTTGCCAAACAACTGGTGGGCGATGATAAAGTCATGGTGATTTGCGCTGCAGCCAGTAAGGCCGAACGCAACTGGCTGCCAGAGCGTTACGCTGCGGTTGCTGATTATGCTGTTACGCATGGATTTAGAGTGATGTTGTGCGGCGGCCCAACAGCGTTAGAAAAAAATCTAGCGGATGTGATTCAATCTCATAGCCAGCAACCATTGGATAACCAAGTAGGTAAGACATCTTTGACTCAGCTACTTGCAGTGTTAAAACAAGCCAAGCTAGTGCTGGCACCCGATACCGGACCCTTGCATATGGCTGTTACTCAAGGTACGCCAGTGATTGGTTTATATGCTCACTCAAATCCTGGACGAACAGGACCTTATCTTTATCGCCAGTACACTGTCAGTGTTTATCCGCAAGTAATAGCCAAGCAATTTGATGCACCTGTTAAGTGGGGCACGCGTGCTAAAGGTGAGCATTTAATGGTGATGATAGAAGTTGATGACGTTAAGGCTCAGTTGAATCAATTTATGAAGCAGTAAAAAGCTCGCCTTGAAGCGAGCTGTCATAATCTGAATTCGGATTTAATATTTATACTTGCCACGGAATAAACCAAATATTGCACTCAAAAGAGCTATCGGTAACTTAGTTTTGCGATGTTGTTTGAGTATGTACCAATTCCAAGCTTGTTTTTTATATTCAAGAATTTGTTCATCAGTTAATGTATCGTTAAACATATCGCAGAAATCGATGATGTATTTTAATTCTCTCATCGGGATATCTTGGCGGTAACCTCTGCCAGAATAATGGATGAAATCTGCTTTTTGATAATCATCATGTCCTAAAAGCTGCATACGATTAAAGTTAGCTTCCACACCTATGCTTTTTATATTATCCCTTCTGATGAGATAGTTAATATAGGTTTGGTCGTAGAATTTAACGTTGTTGCAAATGGCCTGCATTTCTTCAATATTGGCTTTATCAAATAGTCCGGTTTCTTTAGATAGCAAAAACATCCCAGAGTTGTAATAAACTATTTTATTGTCTTCTTTTGGCCAGTCGACCTCGCCTAAGATATTATTAATTTGCACCGCTTGCTCACCGCGATCGCGATGAGCCCCTTCATTGAACATATAAACCGTATCAAGGTCAGAATAGAGTTCAAATATATCTCGCGCCCATGGCGTCACGATAATATCTGCATCTAGATACAGTACTCGATCATATTCTTTGAGAATCTCTGAAATATATAACTTTTCAGACCATGCTGGACTTGAGTCAAATTTAGGGTTATTGACATGGATTTTATAATGTAGTTGATCTGAAACGATGACATCAGCCCCAATCCTCTTGCCATAAGCTTTGAAGCTGGCAATGGCCGCGCGGTACATTGGGTTATCGCCAATAGCGAGTGTAAAAATAGCCTTCTTCATTCGTTCACCTTGCGTAAATTTATGTATATTGGTGTTAAGTCTTTAATTGAGAGAGTTCATTTTTTTATATTGTTGGAATACTCGCTCAACGCTTATGTCTTCGATGTAACCCCTACCTTCTGTTGCATACATGACATGCGACACCTCACTTTCCGGCGGTGCCCAATAAGGCTTTTTCTCTCGCATCATCGCTAATAAAGGGCGTTGAGCAGCAAAAGCAAAGTGTAATATTGCCGTATCGACAGTTACCACAAAATCAGAGTGTGCAATGAGTGACGGTAGTTCAAAAAAGTGCTCGTTAACGGTGAATACAGCCGTTTGTATCTTTGTTCGAGTAATAAATTCTTTGGTTTTAATAGACACAGAATCAAAATTTTCTTGAGTGACATTGATGATAAAACGCTGTGTAGAATCAATTGCTGATATTTTTTCAATAAGAGAAAATAATTGCGATAATTTCCAATCTTTTTTCTCATTGGTTGATAAGTGATTTAAAAAAATAAGTTTCCCTTGTTTTTCTGGGTCACTAAATTTGGTGTTTAACCACGACAGAGTAATGGGTTCAATTTCCTCAGGCACCTTTAATGTAGGCATTAATTGCTCAGATGTTAGGCTCAGACCCAAAACCTGATTAAATATCAAATTGTATCTATCGGTAATGTGGTGTGACTCAGGTAAGTCATTCTCATTTAGGATAAAAGTGTGGTTTGAATGGCGAAAAAGTATTTTGTCTAGCCATCCCAAAGAAGCGCTTTTAGGAATACTCGATACGATAAAAGCACTATCGCTTATGTTGCGAGCGATGCGCGAAAATTGTCTACTTTTACTGACTGAATGGCAAAAAATGATGTCGTATTGACGTAGTTTGGCTTGCTCCACATGGTTTTGCATTGCTAATTTTGAATCAGTGCAGCCGTAAGTGAGCTTAAAGGCACCTTCTGTATCCATCCATTGTTGCAATATTTTGCTTCTAGATAAGCGCCAGCTATCACTATTACAACGAATATCATCTAACCATATGTCGATTTCAATATGAGCATATTGCTTTTTTAAAGCGATAAGAAAGGTTTTTAAGTAAAGAAAGTCACCTAACGCAACTGGCGAAATAAACAGTAAGCGTTGACATGTTTGCAATTGCTTTGTAGACACTATTGGCATATGAATAGACAGCTTTGTTGATAGTTATGCTTGAAATAATACCTTGAAAAGAGGGCTTTTTGAATCAATACCTTGAGAAAAGCCAATAGATGTATTGATTTCATTTGATATCAGATTGGTCGGTTGAGAGGATTAGATGTAAATTGAGGCGTGTTATCATTTATACTAGTGCTCTTTGCAAACTCTGATGCGGAATTATTAATAGGAATTGACTTGCGATGATTTGTTTTGATGTTTTACATCCCTATTATTTACCACAATACTTTCCTGTCGCTGCAGAGCTACAGAAGCGTTCGGTTCCTGTGACATATGTTATCTACAAGAGTGTTGATCAGCAGTCGGTATTAGAAGCGCTTGTAAGTAAGCATCAACTCAATGTTGTGTGGGTTAATGATGAATCAGAAGCGCTTGAATTTTATTTGTTGAACAAGCCTAAATGGGTTGTGTTCGGTAATGCATTTGCTTCAGCGTCACGATTAAAAGGCATCAGTCAGACTGCTTTGATGCAGCATGGTGTCGGGCCAAAGTCGGTATATTATACTGTTTCAAAAGGCGATATTGAGGTTCGTTTTGTGGAAGGCCAATATCGTTTAAAGCGATTACAGGAGATGTTTCCTGAAAAAGTGTTCATTGATACAGGTTATGCCAAGCTAGATCCAATTATCCAAGGAGATGAACAGGGTTTAGACTTAGCCTCTTTAGGATTAGATACGAATAAAAAAACCTTGTTATATGCGCCGACATTTTATCCAAGCAGCATTGAAGAAATGGCTAAAAATTGGCCATCTCAATTTTCTGAATATAATATATTGCTCAAACCACATTATTTTTCATTGAGTAAATCAAATT
This sequence comes from Shewanella sp. SG41-4, assembly GCF_014164505.1. GTDB lineage: Bacteria > Pseudomonadota > Gammaproteobacteria > Enterobacterales > Shewanellaceae > Shewanella. The sequence continues at coordinate 12,265 of NZ_JACJFI010000094.1, forward strand.
ATAAAAAACAAAAAGCGCTGTTAACTCATTGGGCAAGCTTCGACAATGTTTATTTGGCACCTGCTGAAGAAGCCAATTTATTACCTTTTATGGTCTCAGCCGATGTATTAATTAGTGATGCTTCGTCTGCCTTATTTGAGTTTGCTGCATTAAATAAACCTGTTGTATGGTGTGATTTTTACCACTTACGTTGGTCTTATCGCGGAATTTTCAAATTCAGATTTAAAAATCGTGTCGATCAAGATTTATACCGTTACGCAGACATTGCCGCTCACGCCAGAACATATAAAGAATTAAAACAAGTTGTTGACCAACAGATAGCACATCCAGAGTTGTTTGCGCCTCAACGGACGCAATATACGGCAGAGCTAGTGGGTGTTGTTGATGGCCTTTGTAGCCAAAGAATTACTGACTATTTATTAGAATAAGGATTTAGATGAACATTATTACATTCGGTACTTTTGACATGTTTCATATTGGTCATTTAAATATTTTAGAAAGAGCGAAAGAGTTAGGCGGTAAGCTGGTTGTTGGGGTGTCATCTGATGCTCTTAATTTTAGTAAAAAACAACGAAACCCTATTTGCGATGAAATCGATCGAATGAGAATTGTCGCGGCTCTATCCTGTGTAGATCAAGTTTTTCTTGAAGAGTCATTAGAGCTTAAAGCAGAGTACATTCAAAAGTATCAAGCTGATTACTTAGTGATGGGGGATGATTGGGAGGGACGTTTTGATCATCTATCTCATCTATGTAAAGTAGTGTATTTACCAAGAACCCCTGCGATTTCAACAACAATGTTGATAGAGATCGTTAAAGAAATTAGATAGTGAGTTAATCATTTCTATGAAACAGAAACATGCGATGGATAAAATCACCATAGCATGTTTCTGTTAAGCCATTTTTCGGCTAGTAAGAGTAATAAACCGTTATTGGCCAATAAAATGTTGGGTTTTAAGCCAATCTAAATATTCAGGTACAGCTTGCTCAACCGTTTTAAATTCACCTTGATAACCAGCCGCTCTTAATTGAGTTAAATCTGCTTGGGTATAACTTTGATAAGCGCCTTTCAATTTGTCTGGGAAAGGAATGTATTCAATGTGCCCTTTACCATGATAAGCAATCACGGCATTGGCAACATCATTAAAGCTTTGCGCTTGGCCTGTTCCGCAGTTATATATGCCCGATACTGATGGATTCTGCCATAGCCATAAATTAACGTTAACCACATCTTCGACAAACACAAAGTCACGAAGTTGCTGGCCATTTTCATAACCATCAACACCTTCAAACAAACGACACACGCCATTGGCGTTAATTTGGTTGTTAAAGTGGAAAGCCACACTGGCCATGCCACCTTTGTGTTGTTCGCGTGGACCATAGACGTTGAAATAACGTAATCCTGCCACTTGGCCAGAGAGCTTTTGCTGTCTTACATATTGATCAAATAAGAACTTAGAGTAAGCGTAGACATTGAGCGGTTTTTCAAGTTCGCGTTGCTCAATAAACTTTTCGCTGCCACCATAAACAGATGCAGAAGAGGCGTAAATAAATTGGCAATTATTGGCTTGGCTGTAATGCAATAATGTTTTTGAATACTCATAGTTATTGGCCATCATAAACTTGCCATCCCACTCTGTGGTCGATGAGCAAGCGCCTTGATGGAATATGACTTCAAGTTTGGTATCAAAATCACCCGCTTGTATTTGCTTGATGAAATCATCTTTATCGAGATAATCAGCAATTTCACAATCGGCTAAATTGAACATCTGGGTGCCGTCGGTCAAGTCGTCAACGGCAATAATGTCATTTCGGCCCATGGCATTAAGTTGTTTAACTAAATTACTACCAATAAACCCGGCTGCGCCTGTCACTACTATCATATTCGTATTTCCATTATTGTTGCTCGCGATGAGCTTAATTTAACACACTGCGATAATCTAAGATTGCTTGTTCAAAAAATCGGTTATTTCATTAGATACCTGATCAAAATCGATTAATG
>NZ_JACJFI010000095.1 GCF_014164505.1 Shewanella sp. SG41-4
CCCTTAGTTAAATGAATTATTAATATCTAACTGATTTAATGCAAAAAAGTAAAAAATGTAAATAATGTGTACTAGTTAATGATAATGAATATCATTAACTACCTTTCATTATTTGTTAATCGGTATACCTATGTTATTTAAGCCTAGCCAATTGGCTATTGCGACACATTGTGCATTATTTTTATTAGTACTCCCCGTAACTCATGCCAATGCAGAATCTTCAACACAAGCCACAGAAAACCAAGCTTCAATGGAGCGAATGATTATTACTGGCAGTCGCTCTGCTGAACGGATAGAGGAAGTCCCTTCTTCAGTCACGCTTATTGAGCAACAAACCCTCGCACAAGACATGTTAATGACTTCGCAGTTACAAAACTTACTCGCATTTCGCGTTCCTGGATTAGCGCCAAGCACTGGCACATCAAGTAACTCGGGACAAAACTTACGCGGTCGTGCCGCACTAGTCATGATTGACGGCGTGCCACAATCTACCCCATTACGAAATGGAAAATTAGGCATAAGCTCTATCGATGCAGGGGTCATTGAACGTATTGAAGTGATTAAAGGAGCCACCTCAATTTATGGCAATGGCGCTTCAGGCGGCATCATCAACTACATCACTAAACGAGCCAGTGAAGATAAAGCACGAGTGAAAGTTGGGGCTTCCAGTAAATTTAGTGCGGTAAAATTACAAGACAGTGCCGGTTATCGAGTGGATACATCAATAGACGGCACAGTTGATAATTTCAGTTACGTATTTAGTGCCATTACCGAAAAAACAGGTGTTGAACGTGATTCAGAAGGTGACGCTATCGGATTAGTCTATGGTTTATCAGAAACTAAATCGAATAATTATTTTACTAAACTCGGCTATCAACTCGACGACGACAAGTCGATTCATCTGACGTATAACTACTACGAAGCCCAACAAGAATCTGACTACATAGATGTTGTTGGCAATGCTAACACAGGCGAAAAAACTTACTCGATAGACAATACTACTGGGATTGTAAAGCTGGGCGTACCTCAAGGGCCGCGCGGTAATCATAACCTAATGTTAAAATACGTCGACCAAGAGATATTCACTAACACCCAATTAACCGTTGATGGTTATCTGCAAAAAATTGAAAACATGTTTTTCTTTTCAACTGCACTCGCGAATCAAAGTGAAGGTTACGAAGGGGGTCAGTCGTTCATCAAGTCAGAAAAGAAAGGCCTACGCGTTAACTTTGCAACCCAAGTTGATTGGGATAATGTTGAATCAACCTTTATTTACGGTATTGATGCGCTGCAAGACATCAGTTCACAACCATTAGAAGACGGCCGTATATGGGTGCCTGAAATGGACATGCGTAACTTAGCGGTTTATTTACAAACTAAGTTTGTTATTGCCGATGATTGGGTGATTAAAGCCGGTATCCGCCAAGACAGTGTTGATTTAACGGTCGATGATTATCAAACCTTAAAACTTTGCCGGACGCCAAGTACTTGCTCAGTACCTTTTGATGTCACAGGAGGAGAATTAACATATAACTCAACCACCTATAATATTGGCTTACGTTACAATATGAACGAGTTTTTTAACCCGTTTATGAGCTTTTCCCAAGGTGCAGATATTTCAGATATTGGTCGTCTTTTACGAACCGCCACGGTTGATGATATTGCGTTAATCCGCACTGAATCATCCATTGTTGATAACTATGAAATCGGCTTTTCTGGTCAACTTGGTGATCTGAATTATGAAATTGCCGCCTACCGAAGTAAGTCAGAATTAGGCACCAGTAACAGCTTTGATGCAACAACAGGCATTTACTTGCCTGTACGCGCACCACAAAAAATTTGGGGTTACGAAGCGCAAGTTGACTATCGAGTGTTAGATAATCTCAATACAGGTTTAAGCTATAGCTGGGTTGAAGGTAAAGACACTGAAACGGATACTTACATAGATGGTGGCACCATATCCCCTCCTAAATTAACAGCTTATATTAGTTGGCAGCCCGTTGAAGAAGCGAGTATTGGTATTAACTACATGTATGTTGGTGACCGTGACCGATTTGAGCCGGTTGATGGCGCATATATTGGTTCTCAAGGCCCTATAGAAAATTATAACGTTGTGAACCTAACCAGTAGTTATCAACTCAATAATTGGCAGCTCTCATTAGGTGTGGAAAACTTACTTAATGAAGATTATTTTTCTGCTCGCTCACAAGCTTCTACTAACGCGAGTTACTATACTCAAGCACTGGGTACCACTATCAATGTCGGTGTAAAAGCCAGCTTTTAACCTTCGGCAAGATAGCAAAAAGGGAGTAAACAATTAATGGTTTACTCCCTTTTTATTCAAGAAGACCTTATGGTCTTACGTTATTAGTCTTAAGTTAAAAGTGATGCGATACCTGTAATACCACTTCTCGTGGCGCACCAGGAAAATGACCATTACGCTCAGAAAAACCACTCACGGCATATTCTTTATCAAACAGGTTTTTCACATTTAGCTGAAACTGGGTATCTTGCCACGTAGTTGTCCAGCTCATATCAAACACGGTATATGGCTTAACACGTTGCGCATCTGCACTCATTTGCTCACTGACATAATCTGCACCCAATGCAATAGCAGAATTCAAACTGTCAATATCATAACGTGTCCACAAACCCGCTTGATGACGCGGCGCATTAACAAACTTGCTGCCATCGGCATAGGTATCACCAATATCGCCTTGAGTAACACGAGCATCATTATAGGCGTAATTAGCCATAACAGTCCAATTGGGTGTTATATCTCCCACTAACGTAAACTCAAGTCCTTTACTTTCAACTTCACCTAAACTTACTAACGCAGGAATTCCGTCATCATTGCCCGTGTCAGCAGGATTATTCATGGCGACATCTTTTTTATTAATTTGATATACAGCTAACGTGGTCATCATGCTGCCATTAAACCACTGATTTTTTATCCCTAGTTCAAATTGTTCACCCATTTCAGGATCCAAGCTACTGTCTTCACTCGCCGTTTCTTGATCGCCAAGCGAGGTCGGATTAAAACTTTCTGCATAATTAACATAAAACGATGTATCGGCGGAGTATTTATACACAATACCACCACGCGGTGATACATGATTATCACTAAACTCAAATCCGGTTTCTTTATCAAAATCGTTAAAGTGATCGTAACGTAACCCCAACAATAACAACCACTTCTCGCTTAAACTGATTTGATCTTGAACATATAAACCAGCACGTTCGGTTTTAGTGCCATCACGTTCTTGGTCTTGTAAATTATAAGTCGAAGGATCAGTTTCACCGTAATTAAGATCAAAAATGTTTAGATTAGCGACACCGTCAGCCTCATAACGGGCACGCCAATAATCATAATCGCTGTTTACGTGATGGTAATCTGCTCCAAATAATAAGGTTTGCTCAATACCTGTATCTAATCGATATACAAAATCTGAAGTCACACTGACTTCTTGGTTAGCGCGATACTGTTTACGATATTCACGTTTAATGGTTTTATCATCAATATTGGCTTTACCATCACCATTCACGTCAACCCAACTTTGTGATTCGTGATATCCCTGAACACGCTCGTTATCAAGGTAACGCACTGTGGTATTAACACTTAACTCATCGCTAAAATGATGCTGTAAGTCAGCTTGTAATATTGTTGCTTCAAGGTTTTGATAGTCGGATTTTTCATTAGCGTTATAGCTTGGATCAACCAAAAAGTTACCATCATCGTCAACGGGAACGCCACGCAAACGATTACCACCTAAGTCTTGTTTGATATAATCAATCGTTGTTGTGAGTGTAGTGTCATCGTCAAGTTGAAATAATAATCCACCTGTTAACTCGGTATTTTCAGAGTCGGCATTATTTCGAAAACTGTCTTTTTGCTCATAAAAACCGCCTAAACGATAAGCAATTGAATCCGTTAAACCACCTTTAGAATCAATTGACCCGCCCATACGGTCGTTATCGCCTGTGGTTAATGTCACTTCAGTATCTTGGACAAAACTCGGCTTTTTGCTGACATAATTAATCATGCCGCCAGGCTCACCACCACCGTATAACGCAGCTGCTGGACCTTTTAACACTTCAACTCGTTCAATATTAAATAACTGTGGTACACCGAAACCAGAAAAAGGGTCGCCTCTTACACCGTCATAAAACACATTGCTGTCATCACGAAAGCCACGAAAGGTCACGCCCGAATAACTGTAAGTGCTCACTCCTGCAATAGAGCGATATAAGTCAGTGATTTCACGTGCAGCTTGGTCAACTATTAACTGTTCATTCAACACCTGCACCGATTGCGGTAAATCCATAATATCGGTTTCAACTTTGGCACCCACAGACGTAGAAGATTCACGATAAAAGGTTTGTGCCCGCCCCATTATGGTTATTTTCTCAATCGACTCTGTCGAGTCGATGTCAGTCGTTTTCTCGTTAGCACTGACACTCAGTACAGGTAGCAGTAGACTTAACATCACAATATTAATCACGTTCAAATGCATAGCAGTTTACTCATCGGCAACAGTAAAATTTGGCCGCAATATAACATCAAACGCTAATAGCAACTATTCTCATTTAATAATTTACATTTGTGATTATTTGTTAATCGAGGGTGTTAATGGCTTGAGATTATGTGGGTGGAGATGATTTATTAAAGATTACGGCGATCAACGTCATGGCGCTTCACTCATAGTAAAGTATGAGTATGAGTAAGTGTATTCTTGCTAGTAAGTCAGCCTTTGCAAAAACTCGGTATTCCAACAATATTTACAGAACGGATATGGTCAACTAAAACGGTAGGTTGCCTGAAGTAAGTAATGGATAAACTGAAGGTAAGTTATTAATACAGATAAATAAAATTAACAATCAACACCAATCGGTCTGACTATATACAGTTATAACGTCACTATTTTTCGTGCTAACGTAAAAAGGCCTCGCATTGCTGCGAGGCCTTTTTTTATAAAGAGGTGAGTTGGCCGATAAGCCGGGTCCTGTCGTGGACAGTTATTCATCTAGGCCTGCAATCGCTCACAGGCTCAAGCAACCTACCCGGTTCCAACGCGAGCAGCGCCATGCGGAACCCTATTTGGTCTTGCTTCGGGTAGAGTTTACCTTGCTACGGACTATTGCTAGCCGCACGGTGCGCTCTTACCGCACCCTTTCACCCTTACCATCTTAGCCGAAGCCAAAATGGCGGTTTCCTCTCTGTTGCACTTGTCGTCGGTTCACACCGCCCAGGCGTTACCTGGTACCCCGCTCTTTGAAGCCCGGACTTTCCTCCCCGTACTTGCGTACGCGGCAACTGTCTGGCCAACTCGGCGCGGATTATAGCCTAAGCAGCGCAACAAACCAATGCCAAAGCGAGCGACTTTTTATAAATCCAGCTCTAAACCGTATTTATACAAGGCATTTTTCTTTAAACCATGGATTTGCCCAGCGATGGCTGCAGCTTTTTTAAGCGGTAATTCTTCACAAAGCAGCTTTAACGTAGCAACGGCAACTGCAGGAATGCCTTCTTCATCAGATAATGTAAAACCATGGCACATAATGACCATTTCACCTTTTTGCTGATTATCATCAGCCTCAACCAACGCCAATACTTCAGCAGCGGTACCAGATAAGAAGGTTTCAAAAGTTTTAGTCACTTCACGTGCCATTACCACTTGCCTATCGGCGCCTAAAACGTCAACAATAGCGGCAAGGCTATAAAGTATGCGGTGAGGAGATTCGTAAAATATCAAAGTACGAGGATCTTCTTTAAGAAATTCAAGTTTATCGATACGGGCTTTTTCTTTTGAGGGTAAAAAACCTTCAAAACTAAAACGATCAGACGGTAATCCTGATGCACTTAAGGCTGTTATCGCTGCACATGCTCCAGGCAAAGGCACGACTCTGTGGCCAGCTTGACGAACATGGTTAACTAAATGGTAGCCAGGGTCTGAAATTAACGGCGTACCCGCGTCAGAAATGAGCGCGATTGATTTGCCTTCATTTAATTGTTCAACTATCCATTGCGCTCGATCACGTTCATTATGATCATGTAATGCCGTTTTACGGGTTTCAATACCAAAGTGGCTCAGCAACCTTCCGCTATGGCGTGTGTCTTCACAGGCGATTAAATCAACCTGTTGCAGCACCTCTATTGCTCGAGCGCTGATGTCGCCAAAATTACCAATTGGGGTGGGAACAATATACAGCGCGACCATTTGGTCCATAATTACCTCGATAATGAATCTACCTGATACTTTCGCCAAGCGTAAGAGCAGGTTAAACTAGTGACAGCATCTTACCAGAGTGAAGCCAAGTGTTAAAAAGACTGAATACTACAAAATTCGTGTGCGCGTTGATTTTCTCTGTATTGGTGGTCGGTTGTGCCACCAAAAAACAGCAAGATAATATTGACGCAAGCGCATCGCTCGTTGCCGCTGAACATCCGGCTAAAATTTATTTGGCCCAGGCAGCGAATAGCAGTTTACCAGAAAAGCGCGATCGTTATTTATTACTCGCCGCTCATGCTTATATCAATGATGGTAACTTTAATTCTGCCGCTAATGTATTAACGTCAATGCAGAAGTCGATGGTGAACGTGCCCTCGCTTCAAGCGGAGCATATTTACTTGCGCGCTCGCATTGCAGAAAAAACCAATAGCAGCCAGGCTGCATTAGATGTTTTACAGTATCCACCACATTGGCAGCTACCACGCTGGCAAATGGCAAGTTATCACCAATTTAAAGCCAAGCTGTACAAAAATACTCAACAGCCAATTGATCAGGTTAAGCAGTTAAGCTTATTAAGCAACTACTTACCAAAATCTGAAACCACTGCAATCAATAATGTTATTTGGAAGTTACTACAACCTTTATCTGAAGAAACTGTGCAGTCGTTTATGCGCGATCAATCAAATCCGATTTTTGCTGGTTGGTTACAATTAACTTTTATTGCTAAACATTATGCCGTTGAACCGACACAATTGGTGCGTTATTTAGGTGAGTGGCAGCGTAACAACCCTTATCATCCTGGCGCGATGAAGCTACCTGCTGATTTAGAAAAAGCCCTTAATGCCAAACCGTTTAGACCGCAAAATATAGCGGTATTATTACCATTAAGTGGGCCGCGTGCTGTGGTTGCAGAACCGATTCGTCAAGGTCTTTTATCTAGCTATTTATCTGACTACGACGCAAGTGTTTCAATTAATTTTTATGATACTCAGCAAGGCGTTGCAGCCGCTTATCAACAAGCCGTAGGCAACGGCGCGGAGTTTATCATTGGGCCATTGTTACCCAATGAAGTTGAAGAACTACAGAAAATCAACGATAAACAAAAAAGTACTGTGCCGCAGCTGTATTTGAACCAAACGGATACGTTTACACCACAACCAAACTTGTTTTACTTTTCACTGTCGCCAGCACAAGAAGCCAGTGATGCAGCACATAAGCTCTATAGCGATGGCGTAAAGCTGCCACTACTATTGGCCAGTAACGATCCCATTGGCAAACGTATGGCCGACAGTTTTAAGCAAACTTGGCTAACCTTAACCAGCAATGATGCCGAAGTGTATTTTTATGATGCTGGCGATCAAATGAAGGTCACAGTTCAAGAAGCATTAGGTGTGAAAGATAGCCAAGCACGTATTAGCAGAATGCGTGATTTATTGGGTAGCCGCTTAGAATCAGATTTTCGTTCTCGCCAAGATATTGATGCAATTTACATGATTTCGGGCTCACAAGATTTGGCCCTGCTAAAACCCTTTTTAGACGTAAACTTTAGTGTGTTCTCTGAGCCGGTAACCTTATATACCACTAGCCGTAGCCGTCTTGAAAATGAGTCAGCGCAGTCGGCACAAGAGCTGAATAACTTGATCATTAGCGATGTACCATGGCTGATGCAATCTAGCAGCGAGACGCAGCTGGTGTCTGAGCTTTGGAGTGGTTGGAATAACAGTCAAAAACGTCTATATGTCATGGGTTTTGATGCGCTTGAATTGGTGAATCGTTTAGCGCAAATGCGTGCTTTTCCGGGATACCAATTTATTGGCCGCAGTGGTGCATTATCAGTGAAGCCTAATGGAGTGATAGATCGTCAATTATCTTGGGGAAAATATAGCCAAGGACAATTAACACCACTATGAACAGTGGACAATTAGCAGAGCAACGTGCGCGAACTTACCTTGAACAACAAGGTCTAACGTTTGTAGATGCTAATGTGCGTTACCCATTTGGTGAAATAGATATAATTATGCGCCAGCAAGATGTCTGGGTATTTGTTGAAGTAAAATTTAGGTCGTCAAATCAGTTTGGTGGCGCCTTAAATGCCTTAACAAGTAAGCAAATCACCCGGATAAGATTAGCTGCTGAACATTATTTACAACGACAGAAATTAAACCCACCTTGTCGCTTTGATGTCATTGCGATGAGTATTGATGAAATAAACTGGCTACAAGGCTGTTTTTAAGCGGCAAATGATTACCATAACCTTGATTTATGGCATCATATAGTCAAATTACCGAGTCTGACTGATGAGCGACGATAAAAAGGCTAATCAGAGACATACGTAGACATAATTTAGCGTAAGGATTGTTGCATGTTAGAACGTATTAGAGATAGTTTCACCGAATCGATTCAGACAAAAATTGATGCTGCTGAAGCATTACCTGAATCTATTGAAAAAGCTGCAGAGATGATGGTGCAATGTCTACTTGGCGGTAATAAAATTCTGTCATGTGGTAATGGCGGCAGTGCTGGCGATGCTCAACACTTCTCAGCTGAACTATTAAACCGTTATGAAATTGAACGCCCACCTCTGCCTGCTATTGCATTAAGCTGTGACACGTCAACGATTACCGCTATCGCCAACGATTATAGCTACGATGAAATATTCTCGAAGCAGATTTTTGCACTGGGCCAACCAGGCGATATTTTATTGGCTATTTCAACCAGTGGTAACTCTGGTAATATTATTAAAGCCATGGAAGCTGCCTTAAGCCGTGACATGACTATCGTTGCCCTAACGGGTAAAGATGGCGGCGCAATGGCTGGTTTGATGAGCGCTGGTGATGTAGAAGTCCGTGTACCGTCAAACGTTACTGCACGTATTCAAGAAGTTCACTTACTGGTTATTCACTGCTTATGCGATAACATCGACCGCACCCTGTTCCCTCAGGATGAACAAGCATGATAAGAAGGTTACTCATCATATCAGTCCTAGCAATGTTGCAGGGGTGTGCTGGTGCTGTCATGGTTGGCGCCGTTAGCGGTGCCAAGATGGTAAATGATGAGCGTAGCATGAGCACTCAAATCAGCGACACTAATGCTGACTTTGTTATTGCTAGCGCGCTTTCAAAACATGATGATCTTAATAATCAAACCAATATCGCCGCGGTTGTAATGAACAACAATGTATTGATGATAGGCCAAGCACCTAACTCAATGCTGCGCGATAAAGCGATTAAAGTGGTACAAGATTTACAAATTGGCGGCAAAATACATAATCAAATTCGTATTGGTACGCCAACGTCATTTACCACACGCAGCAACGACACTTGGGTAACAACCAAAGTGAAAGGCCGCATGTTAAATGAAAAAACACTCGATATTACTCGAGTGAAAGTGATTACCGAAAACGGCGAAGTCTTTTTGCTTGGGTTAATTGACCGCAAGCAAGCTGATTTAGCGGTTGATATTGCGCGAAATACTGCAGGCGTTCGCAAAGTAATTAAGGTTTTTGAATACACTGAATCTTAATCCTGAATCACATTTTTATTATCGCGATTTAGAAATTCATCCTGCATTTTGCTCGATGAATTTTTTTTGGGATCTTTTAGCTTGTATCCACGGGATAATCAGCGACGGCAACACAATAAACCCAGCCCCAACCCAACTTAAACCATCAAGCCATTCATCAAAAAACAACCAACCAAAAAAGACACAAAATAATAGTCCTGTATATTCTGCCACCACAATTTGACTGGCTTGTGCTTGGCGATAAGCCAACGCGCAAAACCACTGATACGCCAATAAAAATACATTACTCGACACCGCAATAGCCACTAAAGACCAACTGATTGCCTCTATGCCTTGCACCAATGCCATGACCAACACCAAAGGAATACTGAGTAAGTTATATAGCATTAACGTTACAACAGGGCTTTCTGTACTGGGGAGTTTGCGCAATGCCAACTGGTTTATCGCAAACATAAATGCAGAGATGAGTACTGCAATTCCAAACCAGTTAATTTCACTTGGTCGTAGCAAAATAATGATGCCCAGAAATCCTAAAATAGCTGCCAGCCAATGTGCAGCGGTGACGCTCTCTTTTAAAAATAAAAATCCCATTAATACAATCATTAATGGCGCCGAATAAAACAACGAGCTGACAGTGGCGATAGGTAGCGCAATTAACCCCATAATTAAACATACAGCTCCAATAGCGCCAGTATTAGCTCGCACTAAGTGCACCTTTATATGGCGACTGATTGGTTTTTTAGCTGCAAACCACAATGGCAGTAACATTAATACTGATGTTAACTGTCTGATTAACAGAAATGTTGCAGCGCTACTTCCCTCTGGTAGCCATTTTATAGACACATCATACATAGCACTAAAAAGGTTACCGACAACTAATAACATCATGCCAATCGCTATTGTGGATTTCATTACACTTACAACCTTAGGACCAATAATTGGCTGCATCATATAGTTATCAATTAATAACGAATAATGATGTTTTTAGTCCATACATGAGTTAAATTCATACCTCATAAATTTCAATAAAATAAATTCATATTTGAGGTGTATATGCGTAAACTGCCGCCACTGCGGGCACTACAAATTTTTGAAGCGGCCGCAAGGCATGCTCACTTTTCTCGGGCGGCAACTGAACTGTGCATTACTCAAAGTGCGGTATCGCACCAAGTAAGAGTGCTTGAAGCGCATTTTGGCGAACGATTATTTATCCGCGAAGGTAGGCAGCTCTGTTTAACCAGTAAAGGCAATGTGCTTTACCATGAACTGGAGCGAATATTTAATGAGTTGAATGATTTAAGCATGCAAATCACTGGCGATTGTAATGATCAGCTCCGCTTAGCGGTATACAGTTCATTTGCCATTAAGTGGCTGATTCCTCGCTTAAGCGATTTCCATCGCTTACATCCACAGATTAAGATTCGCCTAGATATGATCACCGATGATCCGCTGATGAGTGATAGTGTTGCTGATATGTTTATTACTGGTCAAAGTGGACAACCGGGTTATGTGCATCGCATGTTACACCAAGAGAGACTGATCCCAGTGATCTGCCCGGGGCTGTTAAATACAGACCACTCGGCGCTGAGTGTATTACGGCAACATGCATTACTCACTGTAGATGAAGGGCCAATAGGCTTTGATTGGGAGCGCTGGTTAAAGGTTAACAACATCAGCATAGCCGCTACACAACAACAGCATGTATTTAGCCATGTGTTGTTAGCTATTGAAGCGGCAATTGCTGGTCAGGGGATCGCGCTAGCGTCAGATTTTATGGTAGAACGAGATATTAGTAAGGGAGCATTAGTCGCACTTGATTTACCCGCTATGTTGACTGGATTTGAATTCAATTTTAGTTGTAAACAGCGACGTTTAAAGGAGCCCGCTATCGCTGCATTTGTACAATGGTTAACCAAAAAATAAGCCAGCAAGTTGCTGGCTTATAGATAACATTAGCTGAAATAACTTACACAATAAGACCAATTTTTTCATACACTTTTTTAATCGTGACTTCTGCACGAGCTTGAGCTTTTTCAGCACCTTCCGCCATCACTTGGCTTAAGTAAGCATTATCGGCGCGGTACTCTTTAAAGCGAGCTTGTAATGGCTCAAGCATTCCTACGACAGCTTCACCAGTAGCCACTTTTAAATGACCGTACATTTTGCCTTCAAACTCTGCTTCTAAAGACGCAATCGACTGACCAGTACAACCTGACATTAAGCTGAGTAAATTCGACACACCTGGCTTTTGTTCCATATCAAAACGCACTACTGGTGGCTCTTCGCTGTCGGTCATGGCTTTTTTAACTTTCTTTAAAATCGCTTTAGGATCTTCGAGTAAACCAATAACGTTATTACGATTATCGTCAGACTTCGACATTTTCTTAAGCGGGTCTTGCAACGACATGACCTTAGCACCGTGTTCAGGAATAAACGGTTCTGGGATAGTAAATGTGTCGCCGTAAGCATTATTAAAACGGGTTGCAATATCGCGTGTAAGCTCTAAATGTTGCTTCTGGTCTTGCCCAACAGGGATCTCATTGGCTTGATAAAGCAAAATATCTGCCGCCATTAGAACAGGATAACCATATAAGCCCACGTTAATGTTATTGGCATGCTTTAACGATTTATCTTTAAACTGGGTCATGCGGTTTAACTCACCCATTTGGGTATAACAGTTTAATACCCATCCGAGTTGAGTATGCTGTGGTACTTGCGACTGAATAAACACCGTGCTTTTTTTAGGGTCAACACCACAAGCAAGGTATAAGGCTAGCGTATCTAAACACGCTTCACGCAGTGCTTTAGGATCTTGACGCACCGTAATCGCATGTAAATCAACAACACAATATAGGCAATCATGGCTATCTTGCATGGCAACCCATTGACGAAGTGCGCCCATATAATTACCTATGGTTAATTCGCCTGATGGCTGCGCACCGCTAAGAACTATGGGTTTGGTCATGTGTTTATTGCTCCAGATTATCTATATAAAATTCAAATTATTATGAAAGTAAGTATTGCTCTATATCAGCAAAGTTTTCGCATATCGCATGCGGAAGGCTAAGACCGATATCTTCGCCGTAGTTGTATCCGTAGGTCAAGCCAATAGACATAACATTCGCAGCTTTAGCCGCTAAAATATCATTCTTTGAATCACCTATCATCAGTAATTGCGATTCATCCAACTGCCATTGTTTAAGCAAATGTTGTAATGGCATTGGGTCTGGCTTCATTTTTGCCAATGAATCGCCACCGAGAACTTCAGAAAATAGCTCATCAAGACCAAAAGCGGTAAGTAACGGCACGGTAAAACGATATGGTTTATTGGTAACGATAGCCAGTTTAAAACCTGCTTGTTTTAACCGCTGTAACGTGGCGACAACTCCAGGATACAAACGGCTATGTTTTTGTAAGTGTTCACCATAATGATGCATAAATTGCGGCATAATTTGCTCAAGCATGACCTGCAACTCTGGGGCGTCTTCTGGCATAGCAGACACATAACTTAACGCTCGTTGCATTAATACTTGAGCGCCATTTCCTACCCAGCTGCGAACCAATGCTTCTGTCACTGGTTGGTATTGGTTCTGTGCTAATGTGGCATTTGTGGCCGCAGCCAAGTCAGGCACACTGTCGATCAGCGTACCATCTAAATCAAAGGCGATTGCGCGGATATTTGACCATTGCATCATGTAAAGTCCCACTGGATATGGATAAAGAAATTATGATATCGAAGCGAGTTCTGCACGCATTTGATCAATCACAACTTTATAATCTGGTTGATTGAAAATAGCCGATCCAGCCACAAACATATCTGCACCTGCAGCCGCTATTTCAGCAATATTATCGACCTTAACACCACCATCCACTTGTAAGCGAATATCAAAACCACTGGCATCAATAATCGCGCGAACTTGGCGAAGCTTTTCAAGCGTATGCGGAATAAAAGACTGACCACCAAAACCAGGATTAACTGACATCAATAAAATAACATCGAGCTTGTCCATTACATGATCTAAATAGTGTAGTGGTGTGCCTGGATTAAAGACTAATCCGGCCTTACAGCCAGATTCTTTAATCAACTGCAGTGTACGATCGATATGTTCTGATGCTTCTGGATGAAAAGTGATAATTGAAGCACCGGCTTTGGCAAAATCAGGAATAATACGATCAACAGGTTTAACCATTAAATGCACATCAATATCAGCGGTGATCCCATAATTACGCAACGCGGTGCATACCATAGGGCCTATTGTTAAATTTGGTACGTAGTGATTATCCATCACGTCAAAATGAACAACATCTGAACCCGCATCTAATACGGCTTTAACATCGTTCAACATAACCTCTGATTCTAAATACAAAAAAAAAGATCCACGAAGTGAGACAAAACTCATTTGGTATGAGAAGCCCCAAGTGATATTCGAAATTTTACTTGAGATCACCCATATA
>NZ_JACJFI010000096.1 GCF_014164505.1 Shewanella sp. SG41-4
GCCAACAAATCGAAACCGATCATCAGGGCTATTTAAAAAATGTAAATGACTGGCAAGAGCCTATGGCGGCTGTGATTGCTGCCACTGAGAACATTCAGTTAACTGAGCAACACTGGGAAGTTATCCGTTTTGTGCGTGATTTTTATCTAGAGTACAAAACCAGCCCAGCTATTCGTGTGTTGGTCAAAGCGATAGGCCAACGATTAGGAGCAGATAAAGGTAACTCAAAATACTTATATACTTTGTTTCCGATTGGCCCAGCGAAACAAGCAACAAAAATAGCGGGATTACCCAAACCGGCAAAATGTTTATAGTTGATTAGTACTGACAAAAAAGCCCGCTTAAGATAACTTAAGCGAGCTTTTTTAATTGCTAACCTTGACTGCGGTTATTTTGGAAATATATTTTCTATCACTATAAATGCTGCTTGAGCTAGTTGAACAATTACCAACAAAATAAAAAAGAAGATAACTGATAAATAGATAAGCCTACGATTATCACGCCGACTTGAACCCATTACTGGTTGTACCAACCCTTATAAATATGTGACCAACTCAAACTGAGTGACACAATTTCCAATACAACGTAAAAATAAAATATGTGTTGCGATACGGTAACACCGTTAACACGATTTACGGATTACGAGGTTACTCAACGCGCACAACATACAGGTCTTTTAGAACGACGAAGGTCTAAAGCTCTATCCTGTACAAGACTGACGATTAACACCCTAGCCACACTCAAAATGGACCGCGGCTAGGACTCTATCAATTGGCCAATCATATTAGCTAACTATAATTAGCCAACTATAAATAGCGCTTAACATTAACCAATCAGACTTAAACCGCCCATGTATTGACGTAATACTTCAGGTACTGTAATGGTGCCATCTTGATTTTGATAATTCTCAAGTACTCCTACTAACGTACGGCCAACCGCTAAACCTGAACCATTTAGGGTGTGCAATAAAGCTGGTTTGTTATCGACTTTGCTACGGTATCTAGCTTGCATTCTACGCGCTTGGAAATCTTTCATATTTGAACAAGATGAAATTTCTCGGTAAGTATTTTGCGCCGGTAACCACACTTCGATATCAAAAGTTTTACTTGATCCAAAGCCCATATCACCAGTACATAACACCATAGTGCGGTACGGTAAGTTTAATAACTGTAATACTTTTTCAGCGTGTGAGGTAATTTCTTCCAATGCTTGCATTGAATGATCTGGATGAGCAATTTGCACTAATTCAACTTTGTCGAATTGATGCTGACGGATCAAACCACGGGTATCACGACCATAAGAGCCCGCTTCACTGCGGAAACATGACGTTAACGCCGTCATTTTCATTGGCAGCTCACTTTCGTCCACTATCATATCGCGCACATAGTTGGTTAATGGCACTTCAGCAGTTGGGATAAGTGATAAACCTTGGCCTTCTTCAGTAGCGGGTTTAGTGTGGAATAAATCTTCGCCAAACTTAGGTAATTGGCCTGTGCCTAATAAGCTTTCTTCGTTAACCAATAACGGTACGTAAGCTTCGGTATAGCCGTGTTCAGTGGTGTGAAGGTCTAGCATAAACTGACCTAAGGCACGATTTAAACGGGCAATTTGGCCACGCATGATAATAAAGCGTGAACCGGTAATTTTAACCGCACTTTTAAAGTCCAATCCGCCTAATGCTTCGCCTAAATCTAAATGATCTTTCACTTCAAAGTCGAATACCTTTGGAGTGCCCCAACGACGCACTTCAACATTGTCGTTTTCATCTGCGCCTACAGGAGCAGATTCGTCTGGCAAATTTGGCATGCTCATGGCAATGCTATTGATCTGTTGCAACAACTCAGCAAGCTCAGCTTTCTTTGCATCTAGCTGCGCACCTAAATCACCCACTTGCGCCATAATGGAACTGGTATCTTCACCGCGCGCTTTAGCTTGACCAATCGACTTCGAGATCGCGTTACGCGATGCTTGTAAGTCTTCTGTAGCAACTTGTAGCGATTTACGCTTTTCTTCAAGTTGGGTCAAATTCTCGACATCAAGAATAAAGCCACGAGTGGCTAAACGCTCGGCAGTGATTTCCAGTTCATTACGCAAAAATTTTGGATCTAGCATGGTGTGAGTTCTTTTTAGTTAAACGCGAGAAAATATAAGTTGTTGACCTAAATACACCATAAATAAACATAAGGTGACATTCAACAACACATTTAAAATAGCTTTATGCCACAAGCCTTCTTGCAATAGCAGTAAGGTTTCATTCGAGAAAGTCGAAAACGTCGTTAATGCACCCAATAGACCAATGCCAATAAGTGCTTTAATTTCAGGGCTAATATGACTCAATTGCCCTAACGCATAAACTGCGCCCATTAAAAACGATCCCAATAGATTGACTAACAGTGTACCAAAAGGAAAACTGCTTCCAAATAGCTGGATCATAAAAATTGAAAGAAGATAGCGTAAAACTGCACCAATTGACCCACCTAATGCCACCAACAACACATTAGTCATAGCGTTTGTCCTCGCTTTGTTGATCAAGTTGGCTTAATTGGGCCAATTTATCTTGAATGCGTTTTTCAAAACCTCTGTTCGTGGGTTGATAAAATTGACTGTGTTGCAGTGATTCTGGAAAGTAATTTTCTCCAGCAGCATAAGCACCAGGTTCATTATGTGCATAACGATATTCTTTACCAAAACCGATGTCTTTCATCAGTTTGGTTGGCGCATTACGCAGATGGTTGGGCACAGGTTCATGTCCCGTTTGTTTAGCTAACTCGCGAGCGGCACCAAATGCACTATAAACAGCATTACTTTTAGGGGCACTGGCTAAATACAACACTGCTTGTGCTATCGCTCGCTCACCTTCAGCAGGTCCAATACGGTGATAACAATCCCATGCATTAAGCGCAACGGTCATGGCTACTGGATCGGCATTACCAATATCTTCTGAGGCAATAGCTAATAAACGGCGGGCAACATATAAGGCATCTCCGCCACCTTCTAAAATGCGGCAATACCAATATAAAGCGGCATCCGGCGCAGAGCCCCGTACCGATTTATGTACTGCCGAAATCAAATCGTAAAATTGATCACCATTTTTATCGTAGCCTGCGGCTTGATGCCCAGCGACTTGCGTCAGCATCTCGGTGGTAAACGCACCAGCATCTGCCACTAAATCGCTCATTAACTCAAGCAAATTTAGCGCCTTACGTGCATCACCATCACTTATGTCGGCCAATTGCTTGGCTACATCGGCAGGTAATGTTAACTGACGTTTGCCCAAACCACGTTCAACATCGGCTAATGCTTGATTCACAATTAAGTTAATTTCGTCAGAGCTTAGGCGATTAATAAGATAGACACGCGCACGCGATAATAAAGCGTTATTGATTTCAAATGAGGGGTTTTCGGTGGTGGCACCAATGAAAATAACGGTGCCGTCTTCAATAAAAGGTAAAAATGCATCTTGCTGGCTTTTATTAAAACGATGAACTTCGTCGACAAATAATAAAGTTCGTTGTCCACGACTTTGGGCAATAGCTTTGGCTTGTTCTATTGCAGCGCGAATATCTTTTACGCCTGACGTTACCGCAGAAATACGTTCAACATGGGCGTTGGCATAATGGGCAATTAACTCTGCTAATGTGGTTTTCCCCGTACCGGGTGGGCCCCATAGCAACATAGAATGTGCTCGATTAGCCTCTAGCGCTTTCCGCAGAGGTTTACCTTCACCTAATAAGTGTGCCTGACCAATGTATTCGCTAATGTCCCTTGGGCGCATACGAGCAGCCAAGGGGCGAAAGTCTGGGGCAAAATCAAAACCTAAATTAGCCATAAAACGTCTTAGTTAGCTTGCTTTAAACGTTGATCGTCTATATCAACGTTATCAGGCACAGCAAACTTAAATATGTTTGCTTCGTTGTCTTTCACTTTACGTTGTTGGGTTAACGCAAATTGGCTGAGGTTTCCTTGCTCGTCAGTTAAGTTGAATTTAACTAACTGGCTAGCTTCAAAACACACACTCACGGCAACAACATTGCTGTTAAGTTTTTTAGGTTGAATATCAAAACAGGTTGATTTTCCGATTACGGCACGCTTAGTGACCGAATACTTAGACCATGTCGCTTCGTCTCGATGCACTAACAAGGCCATAGGTGATGCATCAACGGCTTGAGCAACATCCATCACGGTGACGTCTTCCGCAAAAGGATTATAAATCCACAAATTAGCGCCATCAGCCACAATTAATGATTCGTCTGGCTGAGTTAAATGCCAGTAAAATTGATTCGGATACGCAAGTGCAAACACCCCGCTTCCGGTTTGAATAGGCTTACTATTTATGTCAGTCACTTGCTGGGCGAATGTCGCATGCAAGCTGTCTATATTAGATAGCTTAGCGCGTAATTCGGTTGCATCATCGGCCATTGCGGCAACGCTGCTTAAACTTGTGGCTAATAATAGGCTTAACACTGTAATACGTTTATTCATCATTAATTCCTCGGTGGTGGCGGAGCCAACACTTCACGATTACCATTGTGGCCTTGGGCTGTCACAATACCTTGGCTTTCCATCATTTCAATAATGCGGGCGGCGCGATTGTAACCAATTTTAAATTTACGTTGGACGCTAGAAATGGAGCCGCGGCGAGTTTCGGTAACAAATGCTACCGCGTCATCATATAACGCATCCAACTCTTCTTCGCTATCGGAGGTTTCACCAGGTAACAGTACTTGTTCACCATCTGTAGCACCATTAAGAATTTCTTCAATATATTGTGGCTTACCACGAGCACACCAATCGGCTACGACTTTATGCACTTCATGGTCGTCAATAAACGCGCCATGAACACGGTTGGGTAAACCCGTTCCTGGTGGCAAATACAACATATCACCCATGCCTAGCAGCGTTTCTGCACCCTGTTGATCAAGAATGGTACGAGAGTCAATACGCGATGAAACTTGGAACGCAATACGGGTTGGAATATTAGCTTTAATCAAGCCAGTGATCACATCAACTGATGGACGCTGTGTCGCTAATATTAAGTGAATACCAGCCGCACGTGCTTTTTGGGCGATACGAGCAATAAGCTCTTCTACTTTCTTACCAACAATCATTATCATGTCAGCAAATTCATCAACTACCACGACAATAGAGGGTAGTTTTTCTAAGGGAGGCGCATCGTCTAACATGCTTTCTGAAGACTTCCACAATGGGTCTGGAATATACTCCCCTTTAGCAGCAGCTTCTTTAATTTTAAAGTTGTAGCCTTTAAGGTTACGCACACCTAATGCCGACATTAATTTATATCGACGTTCCATTTCGCCTACACACCAGCGCAGTGCATTGGCCGCTTCTTTCATATCGGTAACCACTTCACACAATAAATGTGGAATACCTTCATACACCGACAATTCGAGCATTTTAGGGTCAATCATAATAAATCGGACATCATCTGGGCCCGATTTATACAACAAACTGGTGATCATGGCGTTCACACCGACCGATTTACCAGAACCCGTTGTACCAGCAACTAATAAATGCGGCATTTTACCTAAATCAACGACAACAGGGTCGCCGGCAATGTCTTGGCCTAACACCATAGATAATGTCGATTTACTTTCTTTGAACGCTGCAGAATCAAGTACATCTCGCATAAACACAGTTTCACGGAACTTGTTCGGTAATTCTAAACCTACATAAGCTTTACCGGGGATAACCTCAACAACACGCACGTTTTCGGACAGTAATGAACGGGCTAAATCTTTCGATAAATTGGTGATTTTAGATGCTTTAACCCCAGGGGCTAATTCAAGTTCAAAACGGGTAATCACCGGACCAGGATACACCCCAACGACATTGGCAATAATGTTAAAGTCAGCCAACTTTATTTCAACCAAGCGCGCGACTTGCTGCAATTCGGCTTCACTTATTGGGTTTTTCTTACGATCAGGGACATCAAGTAAAGTAATACTCGGTAGCGGGTCCATTTTTTGGCGAGCTTGTTGTGGCGTTTGACCATCAATCACCACCACACCATCAACAATTCGGACATCTTTTTTCGGTTTTTGCTGTGCAACTAATGCACCGGTTGAATGAGGCTTATTAAATGCTTCCTCAAATGGCTCATCAGCAATATCTAGATGATTGATTGCAGGGCTATCATTAACACCATCATCATTGTCGTCATCAATGTCAAAATCGACATCATCTTTAGTCGCTACCCAAGGAGCAAAAGGTGTGTCGTCATTATCGTGTTTCATCGATGGCTCTTGGCGCTCATCTATTTCAAGCTCATCGTCATCAATGTCTGATGCAGTAACATCTTCAACAGGTTTAGTTTTTCGGCTAAAGAAGCTGCGTTTTTTCTCTACAATAGGTGGCGTCACAACTGTTGATTTGGTATGAATTGGTACTTCAACTGACGGCGTGCTCGGTTTATCCAGTGAGAGCTCATTTTGTAGATCGATTTCTTTACGATTCTGGGTGAATTTATCCACTAATGACATAAAACCTTTAGTATCTTCGGTTTCACGCTCACGTTTAAATAGTCGAGGTAGTGACCATATTTTCTTAACGCACCAGATAGAACCTAAACCGGTTAACTCAATAATGGTTAACCAACTCACCCCTGTCGCTAAGGTAAAGCCTGCACCAATAAAACACATTAATAGTAATGTGGTACCTAGCTTATTAAAATACGGCAACATGGCCTGGCCAATGACGTCACCTGCAACACCACCAGCTGAAAACACAAACATATTGTCGGCATTCATACTGACCAGGGCTGCTAATGCCAACAACATCAGAATAAAACCAATAATTCTGAGGCCAACTGAAAAATAATCTATTTCGAACACCCGATGCGCACGATTAAAAATAAACCAACCGGTTGTGGCTATAATCATGGGAATTAAAAAGGCGATGAACCCAAAAAAATAAAACAGCACATCTGCCGTCCAAGCACCAACAGCACCTGTCCAGTTATGTATTTCACCTTGAAAATGCGATTGACTCCAGCCAGGGTCACTTGGATTGAAACTGGATAATGCCAAAAGAATATAGGTTGCAACCATGCAACACAAAATAAGGCCACCTTCAAGCAACCGTTGAAGGCCACTGAGTGTTTTAAGACTATTTTCCTGAGTCAAACGAAAGCATCCATAAAAAAGTGAAAAATAAGGGTTAAGATAACAGAATACGACTGTATTTGCAGTGATTATGCACCCTGAATTAATCAAGCTCAATGGATTGTTATGTCGAATTAATCAAGAAACATAAAAGCGTTGATGATGGAAGACAAGCTGATGATTTTATATACATAAATGGTTGATTACAGAAAAAGATGAACATAGACAACCATAGTCATCTATTATTCATCATTCAGGCTATTAAAACTGTATAGCAGATTACGCTAGCGGAGTTACCCTAGGTTGTATAATGCAACCTTATTAGTTTGTTTAACCTCTTCCATCACTACATAAGTACGAGTATCTGAAATTGATGGTAACTTCAACAAGGTTTCACCGAGTAATCGTCGATATGCAGACATATCTGACACTCTAGTCTTTAATAAATAGTCAAAATCACCAGAGACCAAATGACATTCTTGGATGTCATCAAGCAATTGTACTGCACGGTTAAAGCGGTCAAAAATGTCTGGCGTATCACGATTTAGAGTGATTTCAACAAAGACTAATAAGGAAGCACCCAGAAAGTGCGGATTAACCAACGCGGTATAACCACTTATAAACCCCTGTTTTTCTAGCCTTTTAACTCTTTCCAAACACGGTGTAGGACTTAAGCCTACTCGTTTAGATAGTTCAACATTTGAAATGCGACCATCTTGTTGAAGCTCATTTAGGATATTACGATCAATACGGTCTAAATCTTTCACTGAAAAGCTTTTATTATTCGCCATACATTCAACCTTGTTTTGTCCATAAAACAATACTTTTATCTATTAATTATGAAAATTCAGCAACATAATCTGCTAA
Organism: Shewanella sp. SG41-4; assembly: GCF_014164505.1. Classification (GTDB taxonomy): domain Bacteria; phylum Pseudomonadota; class Gammaproteobacteria; order Enterobacterales; family Shewanellaceae; genus Shewanella. The sequence goes on from NZ_JACJFI010000096.1 coordinate 7,989, forward strand.
AGCAGCACTATACTAGAGTCACCTGAAATAAGCACGTTCAGGTCACAATTAATAACAACTATACCCACTTGAAGTGGGGTTTTTTATGTCAATCGAGGCTCAAATAATGATTATTGGTGTTCCAACAGAAATCAAAAACCACGAATACCGTGTAGGCATGGTCCCTTCAAGCGTACGTGAATTAACCATAAAAGGTCACGAAGTTTTTGTTCAATCAGACGCGGGTATAGGCATAGGTTTTACCGATCAAGATTATATTGATGCGGGCGCCTCGATTTTTGCTACTGCAGCTGAAGTGTTTGCTAAATCAGACATGATTGTAAAAGTAAAAGAACCACAAGCAGTTGAACGTGCAATGTTACGTCACGACCAGATTTTATTCACTTATTTGCACCTTGCACCAGATTTGCCGCAAACTGAAGAATTAATCACCAGTGGTGCTGTTTGTATTGCTTACGAAACCGTAACAGATGACCGCGGCGGATTACCATTACTTGCACCGATGTCAGAAGTGGCTGGCCGTATGTCAATTCAAGCTGGTGCTCGCGCACTTGAAAAATCATTAGGTGGCCGTGGTATGTTGCTTGGTGGCGTACCAGGTGTTGAGCCTGCCAAAGTCGTTATCATTGGTGGCGGTATGGTTGGCACTAACGCCGCACAAATGGCTGTTGGTATGGGTGCTGATGTTGTTGTTTTAGACCGCAGCATTGATGCATTACGTCGTCTAAACGTTCAGTTTGGTTCAGCGGTTAAAGCTATTTACTCAACTGCTGATGCTATTGAGCGTCACGTGTTAGAAGCCGATCTTGTTATTGGTGGTGTATTAGTTCCAGGTGCTGCAGCGCCAAAATTAATCACTCGTGACATGGTAAAGCGCATGAAACCAGGCAGTGCAATCGTTGACGTTGCTATTGACCAAGGTGGTTGTGTTGAAACTTCTCACGCTACCACTCACCAAGATCCTACTTACATTGTCGACGATGTTGTACATTACTGTGTAGCTAACATGCCTGGTGCAGTTGCCCGTACGTCTACGTTTGCATTAAACAATGCAACACTACCTTACATCATCAAGCTAGCTAATCAAGGTTACAAACAAGCATTATTAAATGACAAACATTTATTAAATGGCTTAAACGTAATGCACGGTAAAGTAGTTTGTAAAGAAGTGGCTGAAGCGTTAAACCTAGTATTCACTGACCCTAAAAGCCTACTTAATTAATTTGAATTAGCCTTTGGTTAATCAAACTAAAAATGCCGCATTATTAATGCGGCATTTTTTATGTTTATTAATCGCGAATATCAAACACTATTATCAAAAACTAATATTAAAAGATACGAGACTGTTTCGCCAATAATTCAAAGAAGTCATTTTTAGGCATTGGTTTATAATAATAATACCCTTGCACCGCTTCTATATTCTGTTTTTTGATAAAGTCTAATTCAACTTCTGTTTCAACACCTTCAGCTACAATGGACAGATCTAATGACCGGCTCATACTGACAATCGCTTCTATCAACGCTTCATGTCGAGAACCCAATGAAATTTTCTGGATAAAGGATTTATCAATTTTAACTTGGTCCACAGGGAAGTTAGCCAAATAAGATAACGATGAATAACCGGTACCAAAATCATCCACAGAAATTTGCATACCACGGTGCCGAAGTTCTGTTAATAATTGGCTAATCGATGATTGTTGTTTCATCATTAGTGATTCGGTGATTTCTAAAGTGATCAATTGATACGGGATCTCACTACCACCTAACGTCTGTGAAATATTATCAAAGTACGTTAAAAAACGTTCTTGCAACTCAGTGGTCCAAAATTCAATTGTCGACACATTAATTGAAAAAGGAATGGCATGACCAATTTTTTGCAATGCTAAAATACTGGTTAGAGCCTCTGTTCTCACCCACTCTCCGATTTGAACAATTAAACCTGATTCTTCTGCAATAGGAATAAACTCATCTGGCGAAATAAATTGACCGTTATGTATCCAGCGCAATAACACTTCAGCTTTAATGATTTGGCCACTACACGGATTAACAATGGGTTGGTAGTACAATTCAAATTCATTTTGGCTCAATGCTGACTTAAGGTGTAAGTACAATTCAGCATGTCTTTCTGCATCTTTTTGGATCTGCTGATTAAAAAACTGCAGACAATTACGACCTCGAGATTTTGCACTGTACATAGCTTGCGTAGCACAATTTAATATTTGCTCGACATTATCAGCATCGTGTGGATAGCGAGCAAGGCCGGTACTCATGGATAACATGACATCTTGACCACCAACAATAAAGAGCTTTTTTAACTCATCTTTTAGGTTATTAAACAAACTAATTAAAGACTCGGTGCACATATTACCCGGTAACACTAAAACAAATTCATCTGCTGCTATACGTGCAATAAGGACATTTTCGGGAATGGCACTCAGTAAACGCTGTGCGACATATTTCAATACAAGATCACCGTTATCATGTCCGAGGGTGTCGTTAATTTGTTTAAAATGATCGATGTCCATCAGCATCAAACTGAATTCTTGCTTGCTACCATTTTCGTTGTCATCTGAATCTATCATTGCTTGTAGACTTTCAAACAAGAATTTACGGTTCGATAATCCGGTAAGTTGATCGTAGTTGGATTGAAAGTTAATCATTTTTTCTGCGTTTTTACGTGCAGAAATATCGGTAATCAACCATGCAAAACAATTTTGTTGAGTAAAACTATCTCTAATAACCGTCACGGTGAGGGCTATATCAATGATGTCATTATCTGTTCTAAGCCCTTTTAACTCCCCTTGCCAACCGTGTCCTCGGTTTAAATGTTCAAATAACTCTGTTACTACACTCTGTTGGGAGTGGCTCAAAAAGCGATGAACATCAAATAATTTAAGATTGGGGTAATAAGTAGACGTTAGGGATTTAAAAATGGGATTGGCTGATAATACCGAGTTATCTTGACTGATGATCACTAACGCAATAGGCAAGCTGTTAAAAATTTTGCTGCTTAACCGCTGTATATGCATACCACGGCTTCGCTCAATGACTAAACTGGCTAGACGTGCTGCTTCTTGTATCAAGTGTAAATCTTGCGCCGACGGCGATTTAATCGTGTCATAGTACATGGCAAAAGTGCCCAGTACTTTTTGATTGCTGTCTTTTATCGGTTCAGACCAACACGCTTTTAGCCCGGCTTTTAAAGGTAATGCTTTATAGTCTTTCCAATTTGGATGATTCTCAATGTCTTCAACAATAACTCTTTCGCAAGTAAATGCAGCCGCGCCACAAGAGCCAACATTAGCGCCAATCTCGACGCCATTAATTGCATTGTTATACTCTTCAGGAAGATTAGGAGCTACACCGGACAATAACCGTTTGCCATCGTCACTCAATAAAAGCACCGACGCACGAGTACCAATTTTTTGTGCTTCAATCAATAAAACTAAGGCATGAAGCATTTCGCCTAATGGTAGGCCCTGTAATACCATATCGAGTATTGTACTGTATCGCTCGATACTCGATTCACGAAAATCAAGTTGTTCTGTATCTTCTATGAATTTATTGATATTGGGACCTTTATCCATAACGCTCCATCATCACGGCAAATGCTTAAAAAAGTTATTTCTAATGTATTAATAAGATTATGCATTTGTGAGAACTTAATCAATGTCATAACGTAAATTAATTCAAAATACACCGTTTTATGAGTGAAAATTATCCATAAAAAAAAACAGTGCAAATAAATTGCACTGTTTTTAAGCTATTAGCCTTAATTTGATTACGGTATAAATTGGTATTATTTGAATATTTATTCGCTAATACGTTCCATCTTTGCAATATAGAAACCATCAAAGCCGCGTTCTGACACCAAGATGTTTTCATCTTCGATAAGCGTAAACTGTGGATTGTCAGCAAGAAATGCATCGATTTGATCACGATTCTCTTCTGGCATGATTGAGCAAGTGGCATAGATTAATATTCCGCCTACTTTGACCATGCGGCTGTAACTTTGCAAAATATGCTTTTGCAATTCAACTAACACAGGCAAACGTTCTGGTGTATCTCGCCATTTTGAATCTGGATTACGTTTTAACACGCCAAGTCCAGAACAAGGTACATCTAGTAGCACGCGGTCAGCTGTTAATTTTAAACGCTTAATGGTTTTCGAACTGGCAATAATCCGTGTTTCAACATTATGAGCACCTGCACGTTTAGCGCGTGTTTTAAGATTATCGAGTTTCCATTGCTCAACATCCATCGCTAGCAAACGGCCCTTCCCTTGCATTTGTGCTGCTATATGTAAGGTTTTCCCACCGGCGCCCGCGCAAGCATCAACAACTCGCATACCAGGCTTTGCATCCACTGCATTGGCAACTAACTGTGAACCGGCATCTTGTTGTTCAAACCAACCATCTTTAAATGCATCGGTACGAAATAATGCAGAGTCGGACGTAACCTCAATAGCAGTAGCTACATCATCTAAAGGTACAGCTGTCACACCTTCATTTTGCAGGCGGGAAATGAGTTTTTCACGGTCACACTTCAGTTCATTAACGCGTAAATAGCGTTTTGGTTGCTCTGCCAGTGCCGCACGTTCAGCCGGCCACTTATCACCAAGCTGTGCCTGACCAAGCTCATTTAGCCACTCAGGGCAACCATCCCATAATACAGGGTCAGTTTTGGCTTGTTCTAGATTAGCCTCAAATGCGGCTTGCTCTAGTTGCAACGAATACTGCATTTTAGGTAAATCTAAGCCGTGAAATACATGCCAACCGTTGAGTAGTTTTGACCCTAAACGATCAAATTCTTCTGGTTTAATATCAACAAGAAAACAATATAAGTTTAAACGACGTAAAATATCGCCGGTGACTTGCGTGATCCGCGCTTGCTCTGATGGGTTAAGCGTTAAACCAGAAAAATGCTCTGAATAAGCTCTATCTAATGTTTTTCCTCGGGTTAACACCATAGTTAGTACATTTAAGACTAACTCTGATGAACTGCCTGACAACGGATAAGTCAACATGGGGGCTCTCTATCTAATATAACGATCAATTTAAAAACGTGCTGATCATAGGGATTAACGCTGTTGATAGCAAGGCCATATAAGCCTTTACCCCTCACTTCTGCAGCATAAAAAAACCATTTAATCTACGTTTATAGGTTTTTCTGTGATTGATATATTGTTGCAGCAACCGACCTTAATACGCTAAAGCTAACCTGTCCCCATTCACAACTGCATGATGTTATGTTCACTAATGCAATGCATTAAAAAGCGGCCCGAAAGCCGCTGATGATTAATCCTAATGACCTGTAATCAAAACGAGATTACATTCTTGAGCCTTTAGCACCATAGAATAAAATAAACGCGTAACACACCACTGGTAAAATAAACGCCACTTGTAAGCCCATACTATCAGCCATCACACCCTGTAATAATGGTAGAATTGCACCGCCCACTATGGCTAAACATAATATGCCACTACCTTGTGAGGTATGTGGGCCTAAATCTCGTAGTGCTAAGCTAAAGATAGTTGGGAACATAATCGAATTAAACAATCCAACTGCCAAGATTGACCACATGGCCACTGCGCCGGTGCTGTTCATTGCCACTAGCACCAATGCTGCAGCGACAAAAGCGTTAAACGCTAACATGGTACCTGCTGGGATTTTTTGCATAATCGCAGAACCGACAAAACGGCCGATCATCGCCCCGCCCCAATAGTAGGTAATATATTTAGCGGCTTCTGCTTCTTGTAAACCGGCAACTTGTTCTTCGCCTAAAAAGTTAACTAAAAAGCTACCAATAGACACTTCAGCACCAACATACACAAAAATACCCACAGCACCCAACACCAAATGCATGCTTTGTAAGGCACTTGTTTTGCCATTATGCGTTATCACGCCGGTAGCTGAATCATCAATGTGTTCAGCGATGGTAGGTAAATTGAGTTTGGAAAAAATTAATGCAAGTAAGCCTAACATTGCAGCCAGGATAAGGTATGGAAGCTTAACCACTTCAGCTTCTGATTGCGCTTGGCTTAAGCCATCTATTGCGCCAGATGCAACAGACAATATCAACACAGCACCAAAGAAAGGAGCAACCGTCGTCCCTAATGCATTAAATGCTTGGGTTAGGTTTAAACGACTTGATGCGGTTTCAACGCTGCCCAACGCATTGACATAAGGGTTTGCA
>NZ_JACJFI010000097.1 GCF_014164505.1 Shewanella sp. SG41-4
TATCGTTTGCCCCAAATCTCATTAATTACCGAATGAGCTAATTCTGCCGAACGCACTCTTTGTAACGTCGATGCAGCTCTATCCGCTTGAGGAAATAACATGCTGGTTAGCATCACTATCGCAATGCCAATCACCATCATTCCAATGACAAGTTCAATTAAGGTAAATCCACGAGTAGATTGAGATAGCTGATTAAATTGAGTTTTACTGAGCATAAATATACCCCTCTGACTCAACAGCAATGGCTAAGGTTTCATCTGCCACCGCATTAAAACAATGACCTGAACAAGCCGGAGATAACATGCGACCCAAACTATCAAAGGTAATCGAAAACACTTGGCTAGCATTACTGGCTAAGGCAATGTGGGCTTTGCCGCTGAAGATTTGTTGTTGCTCTATACGTACTTGGTTTGTACATACGCTAGCGGCTCTTCCGCTAAAATGGCGTAAAGTATAACCGCTTGATGTCACATCAATTTGATAACACTGATCGGTATTTTGAATGGCTTTAAGCTGGACTTGGCGTAACTCACTAATAAATTCACTGCGTAAACTGTAGGCACTAAAAGATGAATCAGACATCAAACGCGGCAACACCGCCACGGCAATAATACCAATCACAATCATGGTAGTAACCAATTCAACCAAGGTAAACCCAGCTTGAATATGATGTTGTCGATTCACTATGATGATGTCCTCATTCAACTTGATGAACATTAGTAACGTTCAATATTCATTAAACCATAATGGTGTCAGTGACTTATATTAACTTACTCATTATGGCAAAAATAGGCGATATTGTCTGTTAATTCTAATGTCAGATCTGATTTCTATAAATAAAATTTATAAAAAAACCTGCTTAAAGCAGGCTTCTTATTTTTAATTAAAAGCGCTTTAACAAAGATCAGGATCTGTTACTGCTTCATAAGTTGGAATGGTCGTTGCATTTGCTGCCTCTGTATAGATTAGAGTACAGGTAGCTGGAGCGCCAACTTGCCAAATAGTAGCTACACCAGTATCAACAAAGATAGTCCAATCAGCATCATTATCTGTAGCAATTGTAGGGTCTGATGCGCTAGTACCTACATTAAAAGTCACATCCATCGCATTTTCAAGTTCTGCTTGCAAACCTTGTAAATAACCAAACTGTGTAACTGCTGGAGTTCCTGTACCAAGAACAACAGAAGGTGGTGTAGCATTGTTTTTAGCTTTTTTCTCTTCACCAGCTAATGCTGCTTTTGAATAAACTAAGGTGTTTGCACCTTGAATTGCCGCTTTCATTCCTGATAATGCTGACGCGCGCGCATCACCTTGCAAGTTTATAAACTTCGGCGCTGCCGTAACCGCTAAAATACCTAGAATAATGATCACAACCACTAATTCGATTAATGTAAAACCTTGTTGTTTTTGCATATTAAATAACCTCTATAGAAAATAACTGGGTAAACCAACATCGCTGCGAACAGTGATAAATCAAATTAGTTGTTAGTAAATGATACGACCTGACCCGTACCTGCATTATATGTTACACCGTTAGCACCAACAGTGTCTAAATCAGGTGCAGGATCTGCGACACCCGAAGTCTGATTTAGCGCTAAAGTAGCCACTTGATGATAAACACACAAATCAAGACCTGTAATAGTTTGGCCATCAATACTGGTAGATGAACCGCCAACACCATTTTGCATTCTTACGGTATAACGATGTTTACGGGCGTCTTGATTGAAAAGAACATTTCTAGGAGCATTTTGTAAAACTGAATCAAATACTTCCTGGCATGTTTCGTTGGTCATTGAGGTAACATCAGTATTGGTTGTACCTGTAGGAAAGCCAAAACGAGTATCGAGTGATACACTTGTACCATCTAATAACACATTGGGATTACGACGACCGTCAACTTCCCATTGTGCACGCACAAAGCTCACTGCGGTAGCTAAACCACCCGCAACGCCATCGACACTGGCATCTTCTGCATCATCAGTCACATTTAAAAAGCGCGGTATTGCCGTTGCGGCTAACAAGCCCAAAATGACAATAACAATAACCAACTCGATTAATGAAAAACCTTGTTGTTTTACTTTCATAATACCTCACTCTTTTTAATGTATTTACAACAAACCAAATACGAATACTGTTATAACTTACCTAATATTAGCAGCTTATTAAAACTTTAACACCAGCAACAGACTTTCTAATTTGTACCTGTTAAAAAAATAACTCTGCCCGTTTGTAATTGATAGCTTAAACTGGCTTTTTCATTCGAAACATAGCGACAAACCTTTTCATCGACTTGGTATTCTACCGTTATGTTTAATTCTGACACCTTTGTTGCCAATAATTGCTGCCATAATTTTTGGCACCCTTGCACATCATCAGTATCTATTAGCGGCCAACCTTTAGATGACAACTTAATCCAATTGTTAGTGCCAACTAACTCGGCTTCGATACTATCAAACTGGTTAACTACGATTGACAGGCCACTTTTTGACGTTTCATCAGTATTATTACCGTTACTATCTGCAAGCACATTTGGTGCCACGTCATACCACGATAACAGCATTTGTTTCGGGCGCCCTGATGCTAACCACTGACTACGCACCATAGCTAAGACATTCAAAAAACGATTATGTTCAAACTCTACACCACGCCCACCTATGCTTGAAGTAGTGTTTACATAACGTACACCAAAAATAGTTAACAACACTAACACCACTATAATCGCAATGACCCGCCCATAAACCTTAAGCAGATCATCATCCGCTTTTTGCTGGTTCAGCATCTCAATATCCAATGAACTGTTTGCATTCTTTGTTGCATGCTTTGCTAACCGCCTTTTACCACATTCAGCATATCCCACATTGGCAGATAAATACCTAATGCTAATATCAGTACAATGCCAGCAACAAATCCAATTAAAATAGGTTCGAGTTTTGCAGTGAGATTTTTTAAATCGTAATCTACTTCACCTTCATAAAAATCAGCGGCATCATTGAGAAGCTGATCTATTTGGCCAGTTTCTTCACCCACGGCAACCATTTGGAGTACTAATGGGGTAAACAACTGACTACTATTTGATACTCTAAGCATTGACTCTCCCGATTCAATACCATGGCGCATACCAACAATTTTGTCATGCATATAAGCGTTATCGACCGCATCTGCTACCAAACTTAATGCTTGAGTCATGGGAACGCCCGCACTTAGCATCATTGAAAAACAGCGGCAATAACGTGACAACGTTGAGCGCTCAATAATAGATCCAATAACAGGTATGTGCAGCTTCCATAAATCCCATTGTTTCTCACCCTTTTCAGAGTGATGCCAGTAGCGAATCCCGACGATGATCCCGATTAATAACACAATCATGTGAGGCCAAAAATTAACAAACAGATTAGACGTGCCGATTAATATTTTTGTCGCCCAAGGCAATTCAGCACCGAAACGAGAGAACATATCGGCAAATTTAGGGATGACCATAATGTTCAAAATAATCATCGCTAAGGTAATGGCGATTAAGACAAACATCGGATATCGCATTGCGGCTTTAATGCGCCGACGGGTTTCTTGTTCTCGCTCGATATAACCAGACAACTGGATAAAGGCATCTTCCAACTTACCGGTGTTCTCACCAACATGGATCATCGATACAAACAGCGAATCAAAGATGTCTGGATGTTGATTCATTGCCGAAGATAGCGGTCTTCCCGACGTCAACTGTTCAGAAATATCATCTAAGGCTTTTTTCATTCGATCGGAATGGGTTGTTTCAGATAAGCCAGCAATAGCCCTTAAAATAGGAATACCTGAACGCGTTAACGAATACATTTGTCGACTAAAAATTTGTAACTCTTCCAGCGACACTTTGCCTTGAAATAAGCTCATCGAAAAGGATTGTTTGGTTTTCACTTCGCGCAGCTCTAGCGGAATTATCCCACGGGAAAGTAAAGCATCGGCCGCCGAGCTTTCGTTAGCGGACTCAAGCTGTGCACTGACCGCCTGACCTTGTGAATTACGTCCTCGATATTGATATATTGGCATTATTACAATCCAACATCTTGTTGGCTAATCAAATCTTCCGACAAAGGCACTGTCGATTCACTAACATCTTCAACCAGTTTTGACACCTCTTCGAGTGTTGTCGTGCCAAGGAATAAATACTCCATTGCAGAATGTGCGAGGGGAGTAAAATTAGGACTACGCAGCGCTGCACGAGCAAAATCTTGTGGGTTACCTGTTCGCATGGCATCTATCATGTTTTCATCAAGTTCAAGTATTTCAAAAATACCTATTCGACCACGATAGCCAGAACCATTACAGGTTTGGCAACCATTTCCCACTTTAAACGTAGCACTGCCAATATCTCTTTTAGTCACACTCGTAAGCCAGCTGCGTTCAGCTGCTGTTGGCTGATAATCCACGGCGCAATTATGACAAACTCGTCGAACAAGGCGCTGAGCGATAATGACGCGCAGCGCACTAGCAACTAAATAACTTGCCGCGCCCATATCGAGTAATCGCAATGCACTAGTAACCGCATCATTTGTATGCAAAGTCGATAACACAAAGTGACCGGTTAATGCTCCCCGCAAGCCAATTTCTACGGTCTCTTGGTCACGCATTTCTCCCACCATGATAATGTCGGGATCTTGACGAAGAGTGGTACGCAGTACGTTAGAAAAGTCTAAGCCAATCTTGTGATTTACTTGAACTTGGTTTATTCGCGGTAATTGATACTCAACTGGATCTTCTACGGTGATAATCTTTCTATCGGCAGTGTTAAGCTCACTTAAAATACCGTACAGGGTAGTGGTTTTACCACTACCCGTTGGCCCCGTGACTAACAACATACCGTGAGGGCGTTTAATCTGTTTACGAATACGCGCTACAATATGCGGTGGCATACCGGTTTCGTCTAAGGTACGCAAACCTGTGGTTTGATCTAATAAACGCATCACCACCGACTCACCATGATAAATCGGCATGGTCGACATCCGTACGTCGATTTTATGACCTTTTATTTCCATATGAAAACGGCCATCTTGTGGCATACGCTTCTCAGAAATATCCAGTCCGGCCATCAACTTAAGCCGTAACACTAAAGCAGAAGCAATATTAACTTCACTGAGAAGGTTTTCATGTAACTGGCCATCAATACGCTGACGGATCCGAAGCACTTTTTCGCCAGGCTCAATGTGAATATCTGACGCACGCATTTGAACCGCATCTTCAAAAATAGACTGCAATAACTTCACCACTGTGGTTTCGTTATCACTATCACTTTGAGTCAAACTTGCCAAATCGAACATGTCATCAGCGGCATATTCTTCATCGAGCTTACCGGCAATTTCAGCGATTTTTCCGGTACGACGGTAAAGGTTGTCAAACGCGTCGAGTAATTGTTGCTCTGGCGCTACCGCAATCATTAACTGCTTAGGGGCAACGAGGACTTCAATATTGTCGATAGCCTGCAAGTCGGCTGGGTCGCTCATCGCGACTAATACGTGGTCTGAATGACTTTCGACCACTAAAGCACGATAACGCCGCGCTTGAACTTCGGGGAGAATATTCACCACTTCAGCAGCAATCGGGCGACGACTAATATCAAGGTACGGTAAATTAAGTTGTTGAGATAAAAACTTGAGTAACTGATCTTCTGTAATACTATTCAAATCAATTAAGGTGCGGCCGAGCTTTTTACCTGAATTGCGCTGTTCCGCTAATGCTTGTTGTAATTGGGTGTCAGTAATAATCAGCTCTTGAACAAGAAGATCTCCTAACCGCATCTTTAACTTAGGCTTCATCGGTTTTCTCCTAGCTGATCTAAACGCTTTTCAATAAATGTCATGGCTGAAGTTGATAACCCTTCATAGCTTAATGCCGATCGGTAAGCTTGAGCGGCTTGTGGATATTTTTGTTGTGAATCGAGCGCATAACCTAGTCCCATCCACCAGCGAGATTGAGTTGACTCAGATACCAATAAGTTTCGATAAGCCTCTTCAGCCAACGTAAAGTTTTTCGAATTTTGTGCCAAATCAGTTTGTGCAATCCATTTATCACGCGCCCACGATGAATTATCCGGGATCATCGACACCGTCGTTAACGCTTCATCATAAGTTTTAATTGCGGTTTGAATTTGCGACAAAATCACATAAAACTCCCACTGTTGCGGAAACATACTGATCCCACTCTCGAGTAATCTCATCGCAGTCGTTGGATTATTTTGCGCAAAATAAATGTCGACTAATTGCTTGCGGGCTTTATGCAAACTCGGTTGTAAAATAATCGCTTCTAAATAGTAACCCGCCGCATCGTCCAGACGTTGCGCTTGCTCAGCATCCATGGCTTTACGATATTGCAACTGCGCCATTTGCGTTTTGGAAAGCACCACTTCGTTGACGCTCATATCAACAGGTTTTGCTGCAGCTGGAACTTCTGCGGGTACTTCTGCGGGCAAGAAGCGAGATGTTTGCGCTGCGATTTGGCCCTGAGTAGCTTGAGTATTATTAGAAGCAGTATCGCTTAGTGACGTCATATCTTTTGACTTACCCACTGCAGAAACAATGGGCTTATCGGTGCCTACGGTTGAAGCTAACATTGCTTGTTGGGTGACGTTTTGTGTGTTGACTGTTTCAGGCTCTTTAACACTATCCTGTTGTTCCAATGGCAAAGATATGGCAACGGTTTTAGCATTAACGACTGATACATTACTCACTTGCGATATATCGATATCGGATATGCGATCCGTTGGTTCAATAACCTCAGCAATGATTTCTGGCGTGCTCGCTTGAATGGGTACTTGATTTAGCGTTTGAGCTGGTGCTTGGGTGAGTACTTCAGTTGAGATTTGAGCAGACTGAGGATCAACAACAACACCATTATCTTGTGGCAGACTTACCTGCGATGATTGAATATCTCGGGTAACCGATGTATTGATAGCATTTGGCTCATTGACCATTTGAATATTGGCTTGGCGGTACATAGATACACCAAACCACAATGTCGGGATCAATAGTACGGCAACAACAATAAGGCTAATCAATGGTGAGCGAGATTTAGCAGCAGATTGGTACTGAATTTGAGGACGCACAAATTCACCCACTGGTTGCACAGGTGGTTTGTCAGTCCCGGGCTGTTGATGCTGCTCTAAATCTTTCAACATCTTGATAATCACACTCATTTAATCTCGCCTATTTGTGTCATCCATTCACCACAACAATTATCACCATTCAATCCAATCACCACAATCACTACTACAAGCAACAAAATTGTCAGCATGCTGACACGGGAAAACCCAGCTTTATGTTGTAAATTAATATCTTCTGTATCCATTATCGCAGCCAAACAATGGCGAGACGTCACCTTTTTTTTACCTTGGCCATAACATAACAATAAGCTCTTATGCGCCAATATATTCACCAAACGCGGGATCCCTCTCGCCGCTTTGGCAATGCGTTTAATATCTGCTGTACTAAACAACTCTGGCCCTTGATAACCCGCAACAGCAAGGCGGTAATGCATATAAGCTTGTATTTCATCCCATGTTAACGGACGTAAGTCATAACTGAAGGTAATGCGTTGTCTTAACTGTCTAAACTTGGGTTGCGCTAAACGTTGATCTAATTCTGGTTGGCCAAACAACACGACTTGCAATAATTTGCGACTCTCGGTCTCCAAATTGGTAAATAATCTTAACGCTTCAATACTTTCATCCGGCAATGATTGCGCTTCATCTAACACTAACACCACGTGAAAGCCTTGATGGTTTAACGCTAACAAGCGTTCATGAATAAGCCTTGTCAGTTGATGCTGATCTAATTTGTTCGGCAATGCTAAACCAAGTTCGCCCGCCACAGCCAAGCGTAATTCTTTAGGATTTAAATAGGGGTTAGGTAAATAAGCGCAATGGTATTGAGTCGGCAAATCATTCAACAGCTTACGACAAACTAAGGTTTTACCTGTGCCCACTTCACCAGTGACTTTAATAAAACCTTCGCCTGTTTGTAATGCTGTTTGCAGTACTTGTAATGCTTCCACATGCGGCGACAACCCAAAAAAGAAACCAGTATTTGGGGTAAGCGTAAAAGGCAACTGACTCAAGCCAAAATGCTGCAAATACATAATTACTGGCTATTCCATATCAATTTCAACCGCAATGTGTAACCGTCAATTCTCTACCGCCACTATTTAGAAGGATACCAACGTTCGATTAAATCTTGTGAGCGCTTTAATTCATCTTTCCATGTATCTCCACCTACAACGGTGGGCTTCAACATAATAATCAATTCAGTTTTCTTTTTAGATTTAGTACGGCTGGTGAACGCTTCACCCAGAAAAGGAATATCACCTAATAATGGTACTTTTGACACGGTTTCAATGTTCTCGCTCTTCATTAAGCCACCAATAACGACCACATCACCAGACGCAGCGCGGATAACGGTATCCGACTCACGGATCTCACTTTGCGCAAGAGGCAGTTCTAATGTTGAATCACTAATTTTAATTTCTTTAGTTTGTGAGGTCACATCAATTACCGACGGATGAACATGCAATATTACATTGCCATATTCATCAATCTGCGGGGTTACATCTAACGCAATACCAGAGAAAAATGGCGTTAGTTCAACCTGCGGCGTCGTTACCGGAGTGGTACCCGCTACAGTCGTTGAGGATACATCGGTAACAAAGTATTCGTCATTGCCCACCTTAATTACCGCTTTTTGGTTATTAGAAGCTGTAACACGAGGGCTTGAAAGTACATCAACATCACCTTGGGTATCGAGCAAGTTAATAATGGTACTGAAATCACTTCCGGTGAAATTAATCGAGGTTACAGCGCCAATTGCAGACGTAATCGCATTACTTAACCCTTGCCCTGCAGAAGTGCTGAAATCAATGTTGGTACTGCCTGCATGACCTAAGACATTTTCCCACTGGATCCCTTGTTGGTAACCATCGGATAATGTGACTTCTATAATTTTCGCTTCCAAAATGACTTGGCGCTGTAGATGGCTTTCGGCTATTTGTAAGAAACTTCGAATTTGACGTAACTCATCAGGAAAAGCTCGAACGGTAACAAGACCAGCCTGAGGGGTTACCACTACTTGTCGCCCGCCACCGGTTTCACCCATTATTGACATTAATGTGGCTTGTAATTCGCCCCAAAAATCCGTCTTGGTTGTTGAACGAATAAACGTACCATTGGTATTGTCACTGCTGTTCGAATTACCATTGCTACTGTTACTGCTCGAACTACTGCTGTTACTACTGCTATTACTATTGCCACTACCACTGCTTGAGTTATTGTTCTGGTCCGAAATCCGCCCTGAGCTAACGGAGGTTAAGGACAACCCTTCTCGTTGCATGTAGATATAATTCAAGGGGAAAGTTTCGGTTCTCATGCCCGACGGAAATACGCGTAAAATCCGACCGTCTCGATTCACTTCGTAACCATAAATGTCTTCAACAACTTGAATGGCTTCTGACAAGGTTACCGCTTTTAAAGATAACGAGATTTTACCTTGTACATCAGGATGTACCGCTACACTTAATGGGGTGTCTTTCACTAAACTGGGGAAAAAAACTCTCGCATCAACTTCATTTGCTGACACATCAAAACGACGTTCTGCAGGCAACGTTCTTGCCGACTGGCTCAACACGTTATTACCATTTAGCTCACGCTGTACGTCTTCAGGCATTGCCGCTGGAGGGGGCGTAATGGCTTGACTCGTCTCTGCTTGCTGTCTTGATTCATTCAAGGCCGCTTTCGCCGTTTGTGGGTCGGGTCTATCTGTCGTTTGGCAAGCAATTAAGCACAGCGACATCAGAGGAGTAACATATCTAATCACATTCATTTTTATTCTTATCCTATCGCTCTGTTATCGACTGAAATAGCTGAAGTTTTCTTCCATCTGACAAAATAACATAGTCTTTGCTAATCTTTGATACTCGCAATCCACTACCGCTAATAGCATCACCTGCCGCAAGAATAATATTATTAATAACCGCATAAGTATTCTGGCCGTTAACGATACTGTTTAACACCAAAGATTGATTATCAGCTTTGGCCTGCACAGCAATAAAGCCCTGCCCTGGTAAGGTTGGATCACGTAATGCTTGAGCGTTAGCAACCGACATTAAGAGCATCATTAGGCAGGATGCATACGCCATGACATTAATCTTGTTTCGCAACACTGATAAAGTCCTTGTTCACACTAAGTGTATAAAGTTCTAATTCCACTAACGCATCGGGATGAGATTCCACACGGTAATCTAAACGTTTCCAATACAATTTATCGGGCATACTTTCAACGGCTTTAATAAACGCTAAAATAGAAAAGTAATCGCCTTGTAACGTCAGCTTAATACCATGGCTGTAAAGATTAACTTTACTGCCATCACCCACTTGCAATAAGGCTTTGGGCGCAATAGAGGCAAACGAGATTAGCGATACACCTTTCACATTACCCAGTAAGTTGGCTAATACTGTTGGCATGTAGTCTGCTGGAACCATATCAACCATTTGATTAGCGAGGTCGGCATCAATCAATTGCATCTGCTCAGTAATTAACTGTAATCGTTGTTGATAATCTTGATTGGGATCGAGCTGTAAACGCTCTTCATAAAGCGCCACTTGTTGTAGTGAAATAGAATTTTCTTGTTCAAGTGCCTTTAGCTGATTCTCTGCACTTTGCTGTTGTTTCCACAGTGACTCTAATGGCATAAACAGCAACATCCCAGCTACAACGAATAAGGCCGTCGTAATCAATATCCGTTCTCGTGGACTTAGCTCATTAAATTTTACCGACCATACCAACCATTGCTGCTTCATTGTTCAAGCTCCTTAGCAACTGGCTGGCTTATCAATTTAAATGCCAACGGCTGTGCTTCACCGCGATCCATTGTCATCGCTGAAAATGCATAACCCTTTAACGTTGGGATGGTTTTTAACTTATCTATCCACAACGGAATACTTTGAGGATTACGACCATAACCTTCAAACTCAATCCGTTGAGCATTAGTGTCTTGTTGCTCAATCGTAATATGACTCAACCACACATTGCTATCTGCCACGACCGCCAAGTCGGTCAACATTGGTGAGTAACCCTGGCTTATCAGAGTCTTGCGTTGACTAAGTTCATCTTTTAATAATTTTTTAAGATCTAAACGCTGTTGTTCAAGTTCTACTTTTGCGACCAAATCTGCATTAGGCTTACGTAAAGCAATTTGTTGTTCTAGCTGTGCCTTTTGGTTGGTTAAACTATTTTTAGTATTACTTGCCTGTTGATTTAGCTTTTGTAATTCATCGGTATGCCATAGCCCTACCATGTAAAGTATCGCGCAACACCCAGTGAGAAAAGCCAATGCCAGCATCATTCTCGCAAAGGTCAGTCTTTGTTTTGTCGGTAACAAATCTGCGGAATATAAATTAACGCCAGTTTTTATCACACTTCACCTCGAGCTAATTCTTGCAACGCTAACTGCGCGAGTAAATTCGATGTGCCATCGTGAGTAACAGCGACAACTTTTTGATTAAAGTTAGCACTGACGAGATTGGCCAATGATGCACTATCACCTTCGGCCAAGATGCTAATTGACCCTACAGGAGCTTGACGTAATTGGCTTTCAAAATAATCCATAGAACGTTGAATTTCTAGACTGAGATTGTCTGCCAAGCCCTGCTTTAATTCTTCTAAAGTCGCTTTATCCAGGTGGTTAAATCCTCTAACGCGTCGTTGCATTAGTACTTCACCCGCCTTAACAACTAACAACAACAATTCTTGTTGTGGCAAGTGAGCAACTAACATATGCGCCATATTATCGCGTGCAAGTACATGGCTTAATGCCAATTCTTCAATACTGATCCCAGCAATATCTAACCCATTGGCATCACAAGCACTGGCCAATTGCATTAAAAATTGACGACTACTGACCACCACATTCACTTTTGAACTGGCAATAAAACTGGACTCGAAATAATCTAAATGGATATTTGTAACCGGTTCAGACACCATATCTTTAACAGACCAAATTAACGCTTGAGTCACTTCACTAGGCTCAACATTGGGTTTTTCGGCTTGTAATAATTGATAATACTGCTGCGATAGCACTAATTGAACACGAACTCGGCCAAACTGACTCTTTAATGCTTCAAAGGCTTGAGACCAATTATTTTTTTGTACTAAAAAATGGCTGATAACGGGTGCTAACTGACCTTGCTGTGGCTTACATACCCACAGGGAATTACTGGCGATAAATACGCCTACATTCCCCATCGATTGTGATGTCTGCCAAAAGGCTAATTTACTCAAAAAACCATTGTCCATTGCGTGGCCCATATTCGCTAACATATTAATTATTTAAGATTACTGATGATAAATATATCAGCAAAAATGACATTTTTAAGCCAATGTACCAGCATATAATATCAGGATGATTCGATTAAGTTGTACTGTCTTTCTACAGTATTATTGGTCAAGCCGAAAACGATGAAATTTTATTACTGATACGTTAGCGCTATAACTGACCATTAATATAACGCATATTGATTGAAGATAGAGTGCAATCTATTGATTAACAAGATCTAACTTAAACAAACATAGCATTATATGACTTAAACTTCAGATCTTTGCCCCAAAAAATCGCCTTGAGCAGCACTCACACCGAGAATTTTTAACGTTTGCCATTCTTCTAAACATTCAACGCCCTCTGCAATCACTTTCACTTCGGCTCTATAAAGGCCACCAATAAGACTGCGTATAAATAGTTGATTTTCTGAGCGTTGATCTACCCTACGCACAATAGAGCGATGTAATTTAACTAAATCGAAGTGGTACTGCTGAATATAGTGAGTACCAACAACAGATTGGCCAACATTATCGACAGCCAATTTGGCGCCCATCTTTCTCAACATATCAAGGGTTTTAACTAACGAAGTATTTTTCTGATGTTTGACAATAATGTCTTCAGAAACTTCAAAAATAAGTCGCGCAGCTAAAGGACGATGCTCTAACAATGTAGATTGTAACCAACGCACAAAAGCTCTACTGGTCAAACTATCAAGGCTTAAATTTATGCTGTAAGTGAATTCATTATCGGACATTAATCTGAAGAGTACTTGTTCCAACACCTGGCGTTCAACTTGTGGCATTAATCCACACTTGTTAGCCATGGGAATAAACAATGTAGCGCGGACATCGTTACCTTTTAAATCACGTGCACGGCTGAATATTTCGTAGTGCATAATTTGATTATCACTATCGATAATAGCTTGCTGCAAGGTAAAAAATCGTTTGGACACCAGTGCATTTTCAATAAAACTGCGCCAACGCACAGACCCTTTGGCTATTTCCTCATCTAATGCGCCTTTATCATACATAAACCAGTTATTAACACGTTGTAATTGTGCTGCTCGAAGTGCCATTTCGGCTTCTTCGATAAGCTGAACTTGAAAATCTCCAGCGTTAAAAAAAGCACAACCTAAATGTAAAAAATTATCAGGATTACCAATACCATAAAAAGGTAAAGCAAGGCAGGTTTTAAGTATTCGTTGCGCTAACTGATCCGCTTCTGCCAGCGATAATTGTGGCACTACAATGACCAATTGTGAGTAACTGAGGCGGGCAAAAATGCTGTCTTCGTATTGACTGAGTACCGCTGTAATTGCTTCCGTTGTTAATGTCAGCATCGCCTTAACGCCGCTTTCACCGTATTGGTCTTCCACTAAGTCAACATCATCGAACTCAATTAACATTAATACGCCATGAGCAATCATTTTCTGATTGTGGCTTAATCCATCGAGACGATTTTGAAAGAATATCGGGTTGCCAATTTGAGTTTGTTTATCAAGAAAAGTATCTTTACGAATAAATTGATCTAAGCGGCCACGTTCTTTATGAGCATCATCTAACTCGGCAAGCAATTTACTGATGGCACGATTAATCATCCGTGGTTTACCATTTGTTGGCATATCGGCAGCTTGCTTTAAATGTCCTTCTAAAATGAGTTTACTTCGCTGAGCAAGTTGTTCAATTCCATCTAATTCTCTGGAGTACCACCCATAACCAAAACGCACAAAGATTCCGAAGCTGATAAAACCAATAAACAGAATAACTAACTCGTGCCAGCCAAAGTCACGTA
>NZ_JACJFI010000098.1 GCF_014164505.1 Shewanella sp. SG41-4
GTACAAGATTATTGTGGTCATGGTATTGGCACAGGCTTCCACGAAGAACCACAAGTTGTTCATTATAAAAATAATGATAAAACCGTGTTAAGACCTGGTATGTGCTTTACGATTGAACCAATGATCAATGCGGGTCGTCATACTACTGTATTAGATAAAAATGATAATTGGACGGTCACAACGTCTGATAGTAAAAACTCAGCACAATGGGAACATACACTTTTAGTGACCCAAACAGGTGTAGAAGTGTTAACTTTGCGTGAAGAAGAAGACTTCCCACGTATCATTAATCACTAAAGACTCAAATTAGTAAGGACATCAATGAATACTGCGCTGGCCGCCAAAAACGCATTAATTGACTTAAACCAGCGCTTAGTTGAGCAGTACACTGCAAAACACCCTATTGCTGATATTGTTAAACATCGTAGTCAATTTGTTGATGCTTTACTGACACAAACTTGGCAAGATTTTGGCTTACATAATCGCCATCTTGCCCTAGTTGCCGTTGGCGGCTATGGCCGTGGTGAGTTACATCCCTATTCTGACATTGACTTGCTTTTTTTAGTCGACGATGAACAATTATCGCCTGAAACTGAAACTCAACTGGGTCAATTCATTACCTACCTTTGGGATACAGGGCTTGAAATAGGCCATAGTGTTCGCACAATTGCGCAAACTATTGAGCAAGGTAAAGCTGACATCACCATTGCCACAAACCTCATTGAAGCCAGATTGCTCACTGGTAATGAATATTTATTTGACGTGTTATACGATGCTATTCGTCAACAAGACTTTTGGCCCTCTTATGACTTTTATAATGCCAAGAAAGATGAACAAACGGCTCGTCATAGCAAAGCCAGTGCCTTTGATTTAGAACCTAACATCAAAACCTGCCCAGGTGGGTTACGTGATATTCAAACTATCGCTTGGGTCGCTATGCGCCACTTTGATGCTGCTAAATTAGAAGATTTAGTCGAGCACGATTTTCTAGCGCCAGCTGAATTGGCAGAACTAATTGAATGCCAAAATTTTCTGTGGGAAATCCGTTTTGCACTTCACATAACGGCTAATCGCAACGAAAACCGATTGTTGTTTGATTTACAGCGACAAATAGCCAGTTTATTAGGTTACGAAGATGCAACTCAATTAGCCGTCGAACAAATGATGAAACGCTACTATCGAACGGTACGCCGGGTGATGGAGCTTAATCAAATGCTGTTGCAATTGTTTAAGCGAGCAACATTAGGGCACACTCAAGCACTGGAAATCCAGCCGATAAGCGAGGTTTATCAACGTCGTGGGCGTTATATTGAAGTGTTAGATGACGATTTATTTAGCCGCAATAACGAAGAAATATTACGCTTATTTCTACTGGTAGCTAAAAACTCTAACATCCAAGAAATCTACGCGCCGACATTACGATTACTGCGCAATGCTCGTAGAGCATTAACATCACCCCTGCAAGAAAATCCCGCCTGTCGTAAAGTGTTTATGGAGATCCTAAAGCATCCCCGGGGAATTAACGCATTTTCATTAATGCATCAGCACGGTATTTTATCGTCTTACTTACCCGCTTGGCGTAAGATTGAAGGCCAAATGCAGTTTGATTTATTTCATGCTTATACCGTTGACGAACACACTCATAGATTACTGCTTAATATTGACCGTTTTTCACAGGCTGAACAAAAAGATGAATTTCCTCTAGGCGCCATCTTAATTAATCAGTTGCCGAAAAAAGGTTTATTAGTACTTGGAGCCATTTTTCATGATATCGCCAAAGGTCGTGGCGGCGATCACAGCAAATTAGGCTCAAAAGACGCCATCGACTTTTGTAAATTACATGGCATGAATGATCATGACGGGCGCTTAGTAGCTTGGTTAGTTGAAAATCACCTAGTGATGTCGATCACCGCCCAGCGCAGAGATATTTCAGATCCAGAAGTGATTGCAATATTTGCTGAAAAAGTACGTGATGCAGCACACTTAAGTTATTTATATTGCCTGACTGTCGCCGACATTTGTGCCACCAATGAGAAAACGTGGAATAATTGGAAAGGTTCATTACTGCGTGATTTATATTTTTCGACCCAACGAGTATTGGCTCGTGGTAAAGAAAAACCTATTGATGTTAAAGCTCGCGTTAAAGAGACCCAGGCCAAAGCTAAAAAAGAACTTATTCGTCGTGGCCTGAAAGAAAAAGACATGGATGAACTCTGGTCTCGTTTCAAATCTGATTACTTTTTACGCCATCAACCAACCCAAGTGGCTTGGCACGCAGAGGCCATTTTAAAGCATCATCACGATGAACCATTAGTGTTAATGTCTAAACATACAACACGTGGAGGAACGGAGCTTTTTGTTTATAGCAAAGATAAACCAAAACTTTTTGCCACTGTTATGACAGTGTTGGACAATAAAAACATCAATGTTCATGACGCTAATATCATGACATCAAAAGATAACTATGCCCTCGACACCTTTGTTATTTTAGAACAAGATGGCGAACCTATTATCCAATTGTCACGTATTCAAAGTATTCGTAAAGCACTCGAAAAAGCCTTGGCCAGTGAAAATCCAAAACTGCCGAAGTTTAGAAAACTAGCGCGGATCATGAAACCTTTTAATGTTGCGACTCATGTGAGTTTCTTACCCAGTGCTCGCCATGGTACAAGTATGATGGAACTAATCACTTTAGACACACCAGGCTTATTAGCCAAAGTCGGTGATACTTTTTACCGCTGTAACGTGACACTATTGGCCGCCAAAATTACCACTATTGGTGAACGTGCAGAAGATTTTTTTATATTACAAAACCAAAGTGGAACGGCCTTAGATGAGCCGCAACAGCAACAATTATCTGAAGCGCTAACACTGGCGCTAAAATCATCTAACTAATTTTAAACCATCTATTTACGCTAATAATCATTTAATACCGGGAGAAAACAATGGAGGCTTTACGCCAACGCATTGAAGCAGCATTCGAAACACGTCAAGACATCTCACCTGCAACCGTAGAACCGAGTGTTCGTGCCGATGTTGAAACCGTGATCAATATGCTCGACAAAGGCCAAGCACGCGTTGCTGAAAAAATTGACGGAGAGTGGCATGTTCACCAATGGCTTAAAAAAGCCGTACTTTTGTCTTTCCGCATTTTTGATAACGGCGTGATTGAAGGTGGCGACACCAAGTACTTCGACAAAGTACCGCAAAAATTTGCCGATTATGATGAAGCGCGTTTTAAAGCTGAAGGCATACGTGTAGTGCCACCGGCAACGGTTCGTAAAGGCTCATTTATCGGTAAAAATACTGTATTGATGCCATCTTACGTTAACCTTGGTGCCTATGTTGATGAAGGCACCATGGTTGATACATGGGCTACTGTTGGCTCGTGCGCACAGATTGGTAAAAACGTACACTTGTCTGGCGGTGTGGGTATTGGCGGTGTATTAGAGCCATTACAAGCGGGTCCAACCATTATTGAAGATAACTGTTTTATTGGTGCTCGCAGCGAAATCGTTGAAGGTGTTGTTGTTGAAGAAGGCAGCGTAATTTCAATGGGCGTTTACATTGGTCAAAGCACACGGATTTTTGATCGTGAAACTGGTGAAGTGCATTACGGTCGTGTTCCAGCAGGCTCGGTTGTAGTATCTGGTAACTTACCATCAGCTTGTGGCACATACAGCTTATATGCTGCGATTATTGTCAAAAAAGTTGACGCGAAAACCCGTGGAAAAGTGGGTATCAATGAACTGTTACGTATCGTTGATTAATTTATGACTCGACGATAAATTGATAAAAAGGCTCTGAGGAGCCTTTTTTATTGTCGTTACATTATTCATTAAATCAAAAAAATAAATTCCTAGAAATAATATGAATTTATTAAATCAACAACATACTAAACTAATTGGCTTTTGCTTGTGCATTGGCCAATAATGCATTCGCTAATATTCGCCAAGTTAACATTCCGATCACCAACTGCTTGTCATTTTGAACAATCAAATAATTAACATTATTTTTTTCCATCGTCCGTTGGGCATCGTTCAAAATGGTACGGTCGTTAATCATATTTATTTTATGTTCCATCACTTGATGCACGCGTTTATTCAGTAAGCTTCTATCAGCTGCACGTTCTGCTGCTGTATTTAAAAACGGGCTATGCCAAAATGCTAAAGCATTATTATCTACCACGCCTATTGGGCTTCGATTTTTTTCTGACAGTACCACTGCTACATCTATTTTAGCTTTTTTCATCATAGACTCAGCATGTTCAAGAGTATGATATTCCTCTAAAAACACAACTGGGGCTAATGACAAAGTGCTAACATATTCATCTTGTTTAAAGTCTTCTACAGCCAAAATGTCAATACAGGTATCAACAACGACTTCATCGAAAATTATACCTCTACCCTTTAATAACTCTTGGGTTAACACCTCCATTCCAAGCGATGGCCGATAAGGCCGATGGCTAAGAATCGAATCAGCTACATCCGCTACAGCAATGATCTTGGCTTCAAGTATAATGTCATCTGCTTTCAACCCTTTGGGATAACCAGAACCATCTAAGCGCTCATGATGCTGAAGGATCATTTGCTTAATGGGCCAAGGAAACTCTACTTCATCAACAATTAATGCACCCTGCTCAGGATGTTGTTTAATCAAGCCAAACTCAGCATCACTAAGCCTTGAGGGTTTTGATAGAATCTGACTTGGAATGGCTAATTTACCTATATCGTGGATCAATGAACCCAGTTTTAGTCCTTCCAACGCTTCAGGCGTTAAGCCCATTTTCTCGCCAATAAGATAACTTAACTGCGCTACCGACTTTTGATGCCCCGCTGTGTAAGCATCTTTTAATTCTAGCGCTTCTGAAATGGCACCAATCAACTGCACCAAAATGAGGGTCATCTTTTCTTTTTGCATTTTAATAATGCTAGATTGCCTCGATACTGCTTTCATAGTGCGAGGTAATTCGACGCTGTGCCACAAAATAGTCGCAAAAATACTTAATGATTTGGCGTCAACTTGGGTATAAGGTTTATCGCGGTTTCCGACACCGATTATGCCCACTAGTTTTTTTCGATAATGAATAGGCACACAAAGATGATTACTAAAGGCAAAAAAACCTTGTCGTTGTGTGCGATTCTCAGAAATACTGGTTAATTCATTATGGACCATCGATTTACGGGTTTGGATGGTTTCGGCCCAAATACCAGAATCAGCTTTATAGGTTTGTTGTTTGGTAATCGTAAAATATTCACTGACGTTTTCACTCCATGTGGTTCGCACAATTTGATTATTTTTTTCATCAAACATATGCAGATAACCCACACTCGATTGTGTCAATGAAAGCGCCTGTTTTAATGAAACCGCAAACACCATAGCACCGCTGGCATTAATCACTTCTTCTATTTGATTAAGCCAATCATCACTGGACTGAATAGCTTGATGATAATCAGGATGTAAATCAGATAACCAAGCTTTATCGAGTTCGATTTCGATAAGGGTAATGCACCAATGCTCACTGCTTTCTTCTATAGGAATTACCGTCGCTTGTAATGCATGCCCTTTATCATCAACAAAATTGATAAGTTGTGAAGAGTGGCGATTGCTAAGATCTATTTGCTCATGGGTCAGCATTGAAAAAGCATTAGACAATGGTTGTTTTAGAATGGCAGAGATGGGTTTGTTGACTAATTTGTATAATGGTTCACTCAGCTTAATTAATTCAAGCCTATCATTAAGAATCCCCCAACATAGTCCTACTGTTTTAGGTAATTCTGAAGGTTTTAAGAAAAAATCAGCTTTTTGTAACATCCAGTCCCTTACTTATACAGACCCAATATGTCGATTGAGTAGAGTTGAATACATTTAATAATAGATTTTTTAATGTTGTCGTTTACGAACAACCAGCCATCTTTGTTTATCTCTGAAAAATAGCATCATTAGATTTATCATCAAATGATGCATATTAGCGCAGTTTAAAACACGACTGTTTTATTACCGTACACCACTACTTGTTCATTTAATACCAATTGAAGCGCTTTACTTAATACACTTTTTTCAACATCACGGCCATTATGGGCTAATTCTTCTGCGCTATAACTGTGATCGACTGAAATGACATCTTGTTTAATAATCGGGCCTTCGTCCAAGTGATTATTCACAAAGTGGGCTGTGGCACCAATAATTTTAACACCACGATCCCATGCTTGCTTATATGGGGATGCTCCAATGAATGCAGGTAAAAAAGAATGATGAATATTAATAATTTTATCGGCAAATGCTGACACAAACTCAGGTGTTAATACTCGCATATATTTAGCGAGTACAACAAAGTCAGGCTCATAAGGTTTTATCACTTCAAGCATGGCTTGTTCATGCTCCTGACGGTTCAAACCTTCATGGCTAACATAATGAAATGGAATATCGAACTTTTCAGTTAATTGCTGCAGCACATCATAATTGCCAACCACAGCAGCGATCTCAACATCCAAACCGCCATAATAAGACTTCATCAAAATATCGCCTAAGCAATGAGCTTCTTTTGTCACCATGATCACGATACGTTTTTTACCCATATCAACGAGTTTCATGTGATTTTGAGCCGGCAACACTTCACGTAATTCATTCAGGAGTCGTTCGTCATCAAACACCCCTTCAAGCTCAGCACGCATAAAAAAGCGACCTTGAGTATGGTCAACAAATTCCGTGTTTTTAATAATGTTTAATTGATGAGCAAAACATACGTTGGTGATTTTGGCTATTAACCCTTGAGCATCAGCACAATCGGTTATTAGCACTTTACGTTGTAAATTAGCTGGGGTAGTAATAGTTTTATCTTGATGGCTCACGCGTATAACTCCTCTTAAAATACTGTTTCACAGTGTGCCATTTAAAAATAATTTTAGGTGATGTTTTTAATGATAAATTCTCATAAAAGAAAAATAATATTGCTTTAGGTGCAAAATTTTCAAATATGAATGACAAGTTAAACAACAACTATTGTGGCTTAACCAGACACCCGCTCGCACTAACGACGAGAGTCTAAATATTTTTGCAGCAATTTACGTAATGTCTCAGCCTTTGTGCCATAAACAACTTGCACACCTTTACCCATAACAACCACGCCTTTAGCTCCCAAGCGCATTAGCCTATCTTTGTCTATTAGATTAGCTTGATTAACACTTATACGTAAGCGGGTTAAACAAGCATTAAGTTCAACAATATTATCGCGTCCACCCAATGCAGAAATCATTGCTCGTAAGCTCTCTTTAGGCTCAGCGGGTAAATCACTCGGCTCTATTCGGCCTGGCGTTTTCAGATTAAACGCTAAAATACTGGCCCTAAAAATGGCATAGTAAATTACTGCTGTAAACGGACCCAATACCCAAATCCAATGAGTATTAGCAGAGCGAGAAAATAATAAGGTGAAATCTACCAGCCCATGAGAGAACACGATGCTGTGATGAACGTCGAGCAAAATACACACGCTGTAAGCTATACCCGTGAGTAATGCATGCACAATAAACAAAATTGGCGCGACAAACATAAAGGCAAATTCTATCGGCTCTGTTACCCCGGTTAACCAACTGGCTGTTGCCGCTGATAACATAATCCCCGCGACTCTATTTCGCTCAGATTTATCAGCACAACGCCAAATAGCTAGTGCTGCTGCTGGCAAGCCCCACATTTTAATTAAATAGCCACCAGCGAGATTCCCCGCTAAAGGATCACCGGCCAAATAACGAGCTACCTCCCCTCGAATGACAGAACCTTGGTTAATGTACTGTCCAACTTCTAGATAAAATGGTGCATTCCAAATGTGATGTAACCCTAACGGGATCAATAAACGTTCAACCGTACCATAAACGCCAAAAGCAATTGCGGGGTCTTGATATACAGCCCAATCAGAAAGAATTTCAATAATATGCGACAAAGGAGGCCAAACATGCACCAATAGGTAAGCTAGCGCCATAGACAGGGGGATAATGATTATGGGTGCACTGCGACGACCTTCGAAAAAAGAAAAAATAGCAGGTAGTTTAACATGTTGACTAAGATTTACTGCTAGACATGTAATCGCGCCGACAAACATACCGCCAGCGATACCAGTGTCAATCGTTTGCATGCCCCATAGCGGTCGAGATACCAAACCATAAATATTTGTTAGAGCCCCCATCGTGGATAAAAATACCCCGAAACCAAAGACGGCTGAAAATGCAGCAATGCCTTGATCACGACAAAAACCAATTGCTATTGCAACACTAAACAACAATGGCATCATGGTAAAAACCAGATTACCAACCGCAAAAAATACTGTATTTAATTCTGCAGGGATAAATGGCAGCGGGTTAACGGTTAACCCTAACATCACCCCTGCTGCAGGTAAAATTGCAATAGGTATAAGCAGAGCCTGACTTAGGCGCTGTGCAAATTTAAACCACTGTTGCGTAAAAAAGCTTACGCTGCGTTTACCGATATGACGGCGTTGTGCCAACTGGCTATCCATGTTTTAGCTTCTATTTCGGGTTCCATTGTTTCACAGGCATCAATTTCTAATCGTTCAGTCAGCGGCTTTGCGCCAAACTCGGTTAACAATTCATCAAATTGTTTTATCGCCCCACAAAAAGTTTCATAGCTAGAATCGCCTAATCCAATTAGGCTGTATTGTAATAATGGTAAATACGGTGCACTGGATTTAAGCTCATTAAACCAAGGAGAAATATCCTCGGGTATATCACCTTGCCCGGTAGTTGATGACACTACGATGAGTAGTTCATCTTGAGGCGGTACAAAACCAGACAATTCATTGGGTTGCCAAAGCTTAGTGGTAAAACCTAATTTTGCAATCGCTGTAGCCACTGTTTCAGCTGTAAATTGTGCACTACCATAAACGGTACCAAAAACGACATTGACCTTTTTCATGGTATACTTTCCCCTTAAATGTTATACGATATAAAAATACTTTGAGTCTTAGCGACTTACCTTACTGTATTGTTTGAGTCTCTCGCAAGTGTCTTTTATTATGTAATGTAAATCGATATGGTCAACATTGGTTGGCTCAAAATGAATAGCGCAATAACGGAATCAAGACAATGCGACAAGTGAGCAGAAAGCGAAAACTCAAACTACAACACAAATTCGCCCACATTCGTCGTAACTATTATTTCCACATCGAACAACAGAAGCATGAACCGATACCGCACATCCCCGAATTTGAAAAACTTAAAGCCTTACTTGCAGACAGAATGAATTAACTTAACAACAAACTTGGCATTGATGATAATTGATCGTCTTCCCAGCCAAATGCGTTAAAAATGCTCAACCATTCAGCTTCTAACTCAGTTTCGATATGCATAGTTTGCTGAGTTACCGGATGCACAAACTGCAGGCTTTTTGCAATCAACCACAAACGGTTAATACTAAAGTGTTCGCGAAAAAACTTATTTTGTTTACCATCACCATGGGTTGTATCACCAACAATTGGATGACGTAAGTGTGCCATATGGCGACGAAGTTGGTGTTTACGTCCGGTGTGAGGGCTTAATCTTACAAGGGCATAGCGACTAGTTGGGTATCGGCCAGAGCTGAACGGGATTTCAGTATTCAGTAATGGTTGATAATCTGTCACGGCTTCTTGGGCTGCTTTATTGGGGTCTACATGTTTATCGCCTAAATCATCAAATTCCTGCTTTAGGGCATAATCTAGCGTGCCAGACTCATGCATATTGCCACGAACAATCGCTAAATAGTGCTTCTTAATACTGTGATCGGCAAATTGCTCACATAATGCCCGAGCCACTTCACTCGATTTAGCAAACAGTAATACTCCAGAAGTTGGTCTATCCAGACGGTGCACCGGAAAAACATGGCAACCCACTAAATCACGAGTCATCTGCATCGCAAAAAAACGCTCTCTGCGGGCTAAATAACTGCGATGAACTAATAAACCCGCAGGCTTGTGGATGGCAACGATATGCTCGTCTTCAAATAGAATGTCGATATGGGGAGGTTGTAAATCACCGTCTAATTCGGTATCTGCAGTAGAGGAGTCATCAATGTCCTCTGAGCCTATTTGTTCACATAAATCATCGTTATCTAATGAGTGTTTAGCATCGTTATCTTTTAAGATCATTTGTTATCACTTTACTTATTGTGTATTGGCCAACTCAGTATTGGCTTAGTTTATTTTGTTGGAATGTGGTGGTATTTGTTGCCCACTTAGCGCTGACTTAGCAAAGTGTCAAATAGCTGTAATTGAGCAATCAGAACATCACCATAGTGCATACCTTGCCACACATGTTCGGCCATTGGCGCTAATGCCATATTGGTCGGCAAAGGTTGTCGTTGCGCAATAAGCTCGGTCATCTTTGGAATAAAAATAAACTGCAACCATTGCTCAAATGCCATTACATCACAGCCAAATGGTGCCGTACTCGTCATAACTGATACCGGAGGTGAGATATCAGACCAAAGCTGAAAATCCTTAAGCAATTGTTCTAATTTAATTAAATAATGTTGGCTGGCTAAATAAAGCATAAACATGAACGACAATATAAAGGCTAAGTCGGAGTATGATATCATTTAGCCCATTGAATACCCATCCAACTTCTTTGATTTAGTGACGACCCCATGACCGAGATAACCACCTTAAGCCAGTTTCTGACGACCGCAAATACACAATTCCAAATATACGATTTAGGTCGCCGAGTACAACATATCGATATGTTAGCTTTTCAGCAAATTGACTCTTTACTGGCGCCATATCCTTATCCTATTCAAGGCCATGCGCAGTTTGCTATTGTATTTTGGCAACAAGAAAAATTACCCTATATTTGGTTTGTAAAATTACCTCTAGATGAACAAGGTTTATTATCACCTGCGCCGCGCACTCAGTTTATTAAGATGATTTTAGAAGCCCTGGGTCGCAATCCAACTCAAGCATTAACTGATGAACAACAAGAACAATTAGCTAATCATCCTTTTAGCTTTAAGCCTAATCAGCATAAACTGGCGTTATTTAATGCATTAGTAAGGCTTCAGCTTGGCCAACCCGCATCGAGCCAATATGAATTTGCTACGCAGTATTTATCTGGCCAAGCAGCACAAGACACTTGGCCACAACTGGGTTTACAAGGTTTAGCAGATATTTGCGTTCGCGCACATCAATTCAACCTTCTTGATGACATGATTAATGCACTTGATAACGCACCTATTGAAGTGCAAGCCGCTCTTTGCCAATGCTTAGAACACATTAATATTGATAAACGTCTGGCCGAACACTTATTTAATCAATTAAAACAAGCTGAAGATCATATAAAAGTGATGTACTTAGCGGCATTAGCATCTGATGTTCATTACAGTATGACAGCGATTAACCAGCTAAATGAACAACAACGTTTAGACGACAACACGCTAATAACAATTGCAGCACGTAACTGGCTAGCGTTAAAAGATGATGTCACTCGTAAACATTATTTAGAAGCGCTGGCAAAACAGCCGCAGCACTTCTTTAATCAAGTATTTGCTGATATCGTGGCAATACCTAGCTTACGCTCTGGATTATTAGCCGACTTAAGGCATCCAGACAGAAGCGTTCAATTAGCAACCGCGATTGGCGGATTATTTAGAGCAACCAGCCTATGATGACTGATTTTTTATTAATTGTTGCTTTAGTTGTTGTTGCTGCTTTTTTTTGGCAACTTCGACAAATGGCAGAGTTAAGCCGAACGATTACAGAGCAAGCCTGTAAAAAACAAAACGTACAACTACTCGCTATTGCGATGGAATCGGCCCGGCCAAGTATTGGTGGCAGTACTGGCATTTGTTGGAAAGCAACATTCATGTTCGAATTTAGCACCGATGGCATTAACCAATATCGAGGCCATATTTTAATGCATGGTAATCGAGCAAAAAAAATCGAATGGCCAATTTTTCCAGAACCAGAATGGATGGATGCTCCACTGGCCAGCGGTAAATTTGGCAGCTGTGGAAGCAGTAAAAGCTGCGATTCAGGTAAATGCCATTAAAGCAGTTCTACTTTTTAGGCAAAATAACTAATAAATGATATAAAAAAACGCTATTTTTAAAAAAATAGCGTTTTGTATTGCCACACAATGCAATTAAGTTTGTGGATTGTTGAGGATTTTATAATCGCTATAGGTAACAGTTTGAACACTGTCGAGTGACTTAAAAATTGCCGCTGTACCCATTATAGTGGTTGATGTATGAGCTGGCATCACTAATCCCTCAAACACATCAAAACTTAACTCTAACTCAAATTTAGTTAAAGTAACTGAAAACGCAGGATTTAACTCGTCAGTATTTCTGATGAGAATTTTACGTAAATGCTTGGATGTTTTATCCAAATAAAGCACGCCTGCTAATACGTTATTGTCTAGCTCATCAATATTGGGTGTAAACGTAAATGACATATTATTGTCATCCTCACCGACAAAAACCAATGTCGACAAATCAATTAAATCAGAAAACGCTAATTCATAGCTAGTTTCGTCTTTATCTTCATGCAGATCTTGTTGACGTTCTCGGTACTCAGTTAAGCGCTTTTTACCAGGAGTATCACCATTTTCAGACACCAAACTCCAACGTTCAGTTTCAGGTAAGGATGCATTGAATTGTTCAATACGTGTCATGTCTGGCATCACTGTTTGCTGTGAATACAGCCAAAGCACCTTGGTACCGTCATTATTACTATTGAGATCGCTGAACGCTTGCTCGACCCATTGTTGTTGTTCTTCGCTCACGGCAGCATTGGCGTTATAGCAAACGAATGAAAAACCAACCAATAGTGCAACTTTAAACCCTTTCATGTTATCTCCTTATACAATGGTGAGTTAGATGTTGTGTACTTTAATGAGGTACTCAAATGAAGTACTCAAACCCTGCACATAGGCACTTTACAATTTGACAACATAACCACCATTAGTTCCGACGATACTGAAAAAAAGCCAAAAGAAAGGCCGCGACAGTAACTGTCGCGGCCTCTTGATCTCTTGTTAAGCTTTCCAGCTATAAATGTGCTCCCTGCACCATCCATGCGTATCGCTTGCTTCCTGCTCTATCCTTGTTCAATCCTTGATGTTCCTTGTACAATTAAGTACTTTCCCTCTTACTCGATTATCCTTTTACCGAGCCTGCTCCATCCTGAGCGTGTCCTTATATCATCCATGAAATTCTTAACGTATCCTGTCGCAAATCATTTGCGTAGCATCTTGCATCCATTGCACACTATCATCCTGATAATGTTATAAAACTTGCTTAATCCGCTATTGCGTCCATTGAGCAAGTTTACTGTTTCATCCTGAAACTCAATATCGTCCGTTATTTCCGTATACTTAAGGTCTTCCAATACCTCTTTACTACCTTGTAATGTTCCCGTCCTAGGAACGAGTTAAATAATAATTCATTTACCTCTACGTAAACAGGTACCTCTAAATGATTAAAATACCTCACAGATAACACAAAATTAAATAAACTATATTATCAATAACTTAAATATTCAGGAGAAATATCAACCCATAATTAGGTGATTCGGCTCACACGCTTTGTGAGACATCTCTTACAAAGCGTGTGGCGAAAAAGGTAAACAGCAAGTTAACGATTAACATAAAAAATACATTTTCAACTAACAAACAACACAAACTCCGGCTTGAATTTGTCTAATTTTGTTAATCTTTATCAAAATAGTCGAGAAAACCCTCTGTTCGACGCGAAGCGGCATCGGTGGAAGTTCACCTACGTAATTTGAAAACGTTTAGGTTAGACAATTACAGTGGCGTAATGATTTGTCGAAGCAGATATGAGATTAATTAAACAGTAACGCAAATAAAGGTGCAGTGATAACCATGGCAATACCGGTAAAAATCATGGTTAAGCTAGCAATAACACCATACGCTCGCCCCATTTGATTTGCTTTAGAAGCTCGAGCACATCGTGCAGACGCACAGAGAGAAATCCCACACCCTAAACTGTTTTTTATGTTGGCGGCTCGAAAAAGGAGCCCACAAATCAACATACCCATAATACCTCATACCAATAACAACA
>NZ_JACJFI010000099.1 GCF_014164505.1 Shewanella sp. SG41-4
CAGCGAGTAAACCTTAAGTCTAATGATGAGTTTTCTCAGCTGGCGCACAGCTTTAATGTGATGATTGGAGAGGTCGATGCGCGAGGCAAAAAATTACAAACCATTAACCAAGAATTAGAAAATCGAGTTTCTGAGCGCACGTTTGAATTGCAGCAAACCCTCGACATTGCCAAAAAAGCCAGTCAGGCCAAATCTGAGTTTTTAGCGGTAATGAGCCATGAAATTAGAACGCCACTCAATGGCATTATTGGTTTTTCTGATTTACTGACTTCTTTTACATTAAATAAAGAGGTGTCCAATACGGTTCAGATGATCAATGAGTCGGCACAAACTTTATTGGTATTGTTGAATGAAGTGTTGGATTTCTCGAAAGCCGATGCTAATAAAATGGATTTAGACATCAAAGCATTTAATTTACCTGATCTTGTCACCTCAATTTGTCATTCACATAAAGTATCGGCAGAAAAAAAGGGGCTTGATTTTGATGTGTTAATATCGCCATTGAACCACGAAAATTACTTGGGCGACTCTGTCAGAGTTCGACAAATGATTAATAATTTTGTTTCAAATGCCATCAAATTTACCCGCAAAGGTGCTATTTCAGTAACGGTGAGTGAGCACATTGAAGCTTCGGATACCTATATCACGTTTACCGTTAAAGATACCGGTATTGGTATTGCGCCTTCTAAGTTAGAGAGTATTTTTACTCCCTTTATGCAAGCCGATAATACTATTACCCGTGAGTTTGGCGGAACCGGACTTGGTTTGGCTATTTGCCAACAGTTAGTGGTGTTAATGAATGGTCGTTATGGCGTTGAAAGTACCCTAAATGAAGGCAGTTGTTTTTGGTTTAGTATTCCCCTTGTGCCACAAGATAACTCGATATCTTTAGCTACCGAAGAGATTGCACCTGATAATTATGTTGATGCAGTGTACCGACCCGCTAGTGTGTTAGTAGCAGAAGATAACGTGGTGAATCAGCTGGTGGTAAAAAGCCTATTAGCATCTTTGGGGCATCAATGTGAAATTGTAAATAATGGCCAAGAAGCGATTATTAAAGCTAGCGAGAAAAAGTTTGACCTCATCTTTATGGATTACCATATGCCGGTCGCTGACGGCATTGTTGCCACTAAAGCCATCACTGAGTTAGGCAAAGATTGCATTAATTATAATACCCCTATCATCGCGCTGACAGCGGATATTCAACCTAATGTTAAAAGACTGTTCCGTAATGCTGGCGCCAAAGATACGTTGTTAAAACCGTTTACCCGCCAAAACTTATCAGAGTGCTTAAATCAATGGGTATTCGAACCCGCGAGCCCTGTTAAAGTGATCGAGGACGTTCAAGACGAAGAGTCAGTAGTGTTTGTTGATGGGCCTCTTGACGACATTCAGCAAATTTCACCAGATGACTCAAGTGAGCTAGTGAACAGCATTGTGGATTTGTATTTAGAAAATGCACCAGAGATAATTAATAACATAATTAAAGGATTAGTAGACAAGGATGCCGATTATGTTTTTAAATCAGCACACTCACTAAAGTCCAGCTCTGCCAATGTTGGGGCGATAAAAATTCAGACATTAGCGAGTCAAATTGAGTGGTTTGCACGTAGTGGTAAATTGAGTGATGCCAATCATCTCTCAGACACATTATTGCCAGTATTTGTACAAACTAAAGAGGCAATATTGCTAAAGTTAGAGAGGCTTGTCTAATGTCATTAAATACACTTCAGGATGTTGTATTGATCGTTGATGATGACCCTGTCATTCGAATGTTGATGCGTCGAGCCTTAAACGAGTCTGTTGGCCATATTATTGAAGCTAGCAGTGGTGAAGAGGCGGTATTGTTATTTACTGAGCATTCTCCAGATTTAATTTTGCTTGATGTGTCGATGGACAACATGGATGGCTTTGAATGCTGTTCAATGATCCGTTCATTACCTGAAGGGGATAATGTCGCCATTATTATGGTGACAGCATTAGATCAACCCCAAGACATTCAAAAAGCATTTGATGTTGGTGCAACAGACTTCATGACTAAGCCGGTTAAGTGGCCGTTGCTCAGTCACCGCATTCACTATGTGCTTAAAGCCAATAAAACAATCAAAGAGCTAACTAAGAGTAAAAACAAACTTGCCAGAGCACAAAGCATTGCGCACCTGGGCTCATGGGAGTGGGACTTTACATCGGATAAGTTAGACTGCTCTGACGAAGTTTATCATATGCTTGGGATGCCGCCTCAAGAGACCGAGATTACCTTTTCTAAATTGCTTGAAATCATCCATCCAGATGACCGTGAATTCTTAAAATTAACCGTTAAAACAGCGTTAAAAAATCGTCAACCCTATGATATTGAATATCGTGTGTTACATGGCAATGGTCAGATTATTACCCTACATGACCGAACTGATATCACTTTCGATTTTGGTGAGCCGCGGATTAATGGCACTTTACATGATATTTCAAGTCGAAAAAAATCAGAGCAAGAAATCGCTTATTATGCGTTTTACGATACGTTAACGGATCTACCGAACCGACGTAAGTTTCTGTTACAACTAGACTCTGCAATTTCTTCGGCTAAGCGCCATACATCAAAGCTAGCATTATTATTCATCGACTTAGATCACTTCAAAAGAATTAACGATACGTTGGGACATAAAGCGGGCGATGAGTTGCTGCGTGAAGTGGCGACACGCATAAAAGGTTCTGTACGCATTTCCGATCAGTTAAGTGTGGGCAGCCGAGTTGATTATGAAAATGAGCACCTTGCCCGTTTGGGCGGAGACGAATTTACTTTGCTTTTATGTGAATTAGAAGCATTTGATAACGTCGCAATTATTGCTCAGCGAGTGCTAGATTCACTCTCAAAACCTTATTTTATTCAGGACCAGCACACATTTATTTCGGCAAGCATCGGTATTTCGTTTTATCCCGATGATGGCGCAACGGGAGATATCTTGCTGCAAAATGCTGATACCGCTATGTATGAAGTGAAAAATAACGGTAAAAACGGTTACCAACTTTTTTCTCATGAAATGCATAAGTCGTTAATGGACAGGCTTAAAGTTGAAGTCGAACTGCGTGAGGCTGTAGCATTAGGGGATCAATTTGTATTGTATTACCAACCTCAAATTGACTCTACCAATGACAATGTTATTAGATACGAGGCATTATTACGCTGGAACCACCCAACAAAAGGGCTACTGTCGCCTTTTGATTTTATCGCAATTGCTGAAAGCAGCGGTTTAATTATCCACATTGGAGAGTGGGCTTTGCTTGAGGCCTGTAAAAAAGCCAAACAGTTGCATGCCACATCGCCTCATTTTCAACGTATGGCGGTCAACCTGTCAGCTTTGCAATTCAGTCATGCCAATATTGTTGACCATGTTAAAAATGCACTGATTGAAACGGACTTGCCGCCTAGTCTGCTCGAACTTGAAATTACTGAGTCTGCGATCATCAGTAATGTTGATGAGGCAGTTGCTTTGCTTTTTAAGCTCAAAGAATTAGGTGTGAAATTAGCCATTGATGATTTTGGTACTGGCTACTCTTCATTAAACTATTTGAAAAGTTTTCCCATTGATACATTGAAAATTGATAAATCGTTTGTAGATGGCATCGTGCACAATCAAAAAGATGCCGCTATCGCTCGCACAATTGTGCAGTTAGCACTTAATTTAGAGCTGAGTACGATAGCTGAGGGTGTCGAATTCATGGAGCAGCATGATCTACTTAAGTTGATGGGATGCAATAATTTACAAGGTTACTTGTATGGCAAACCCTTACCTTCGGAAAGGGTTTAAAGTGATATGTAACAGCATACATTTTAGGGTTTACCTTTCAATGCCTACTAACTAAATACCTAATAGCTAAATGCCTACTGATTAATAGTGTAGGTTAATGGCCGTCGATGACCCATTACGCCATTTTACTCACCTCACATCAGTACGAGCTTTAAAAAAGCGATTAAAGAACGGTCATTTTCATAACCGACGTAATGCGAAATGTCTTTGGCTGTCATTGTCGTCGATATTAGTCACTTTTAAGGCATATCAATCCGTACTTCTTGTCATTATTTATGATTCCTCCAATTAGCGTAGTTAAAAAAATGAATCTGCAAAATGTGAAGCAAATAACAATAAAATGCAGTGATAGTATGGAACTTGCTGCCACCATTTATGAGCCAACCACCACCGTAAAAGGTGCCGTGATGATGGCGCCCGCTACAGGCATTAAAAGACAATTTTACGCTAACTTTGCCAACTACCTTGTCAATAATGGCTATGGTGTTATTACCTTTGATAACCGAGGCATTGGTGGATCATTAATAGGGCCAGTTGCCCAGAGTACTGCGTCGTTACAGTGTTGGGGCCAAAAAGACATGCCTGCGGTATTGGAACATTTAAAAGTGATATTTCCACAAACACAATATCACTTGGTCGGGCACAGTGCTGGAGGTCAACTGATTGGGTTAATGCACAATGCAATGGACATCAGTTCAATGTTCAATTTTGCCTGTTCTTCTGGGCAACTACGAAACATGAAGTTGTCTTATCTGGTGCAAGCGCATTTTTTTATGAATGCTTTTATACCTTTGAGTAATACCTTGTTTGGTCATACTAAGTCGCAATGGGTTGGCATGGGTGAGCCATTACCAAAGGCCGTGGCTAAGCAATGGCAGCAATGGTGTAATGGGCAAGGGTATGTAAAAACGGCTTTTGGTAAAACCGTGTATCAACATTGTTATAACGAACTGACATTGCCGTCATTGTGGGTTAATGCGGTAGATGATGACATTGCTAATCATGCCAACGTAGCAGACATGATGTCGGTATTTCCCAAGCTTAATGGTCAAACCTTAACATTAACGCCAAGTGAGCATGGATTATCAGAAATCGGCCACATGAAGTTTTTTAGCAGTAAGTCTCAGGCCCTATGGCCATTGGCATTGAATTGGTTAGACAAGCATTAGTATTTGTTGTTCGGATCACACAGATCCAAAGTGTTAAAGGTATCCTCGGTAGGGAAATATGGTTGGCACCAATGCTTATGTAAACTGTAAGGTATGGTCCATGCGATTTCCTCCTAAACCTACTTGCCAGAAGTAGGTTTTTTTATAATCTCAACTTGTATATATGAATAATCATATATACACTTAGTCGTATGTTTTTATGTCTTGTATACCCGTTATGAAAAAGAAAACAGTGTTGTTTCTCTGTACTGGCAATTCGGCGCGTTCGCAAATGGCCGAGGCGTTGTTACGCAATAAAGCTGCAAACCAATTTGACGTGTTTAGTGCCGGTACATCACCCGAGCATATTGATAGCAGGGCAATAGAGGCGATTGCTCGTTTTGGTATTGATGCTAGCGATTTAGTGTCTAAACATCTGCATACTTTTGCGGGCAAACACTTCGATTACGTCATTACCCTCTGTGATAAAGCCAATAATGAGTGTCGTAGTTATCCCGGCGCGGCTAAGCAACTGGCGTGGGACTTTCCTGATCCTAAAAATCGTGCCGGTGACCAGCCATTTTTTTCGACTTTACGTGACATTAATAACCGCCTGACAATGTTTTTGTTAGTAGAGCAACAGACTACAGAGCCAATGCCGCTAGAGATTCAAACCTCATTGAGCGCTTCTGACTTCTCCAAAGTAGACCCTATCGCGTTTTATAAATGCCTAACCGATGACATTCGCCTAAAAAGCTTAATGCTGACCCATTACCACGGTGAATTGTGTGTGTGCGAGCTGATGGAAGCGCTGAATGAAGAAAGCCAACCAAAAGTCTCGCGCAATTTAGCCTTGTTAAAAAAGGCTGCGATTATTAGCGACAGAAAACACGGTCAGTGGGTGTTTTATCGCATCAATCCTAACTTACCTCTATGGGCCAAATCAGTAATAGCAGAAACCACTGAAAACAATCTTGGGTTGATTATGTCGTCATTACAGCAATTAGACATTATGCAAAATAGGCCTAATAAAGTGAGCTTTTGTCGTTAGTTTGATGTTGTAAAAGTTTTCATTAATATTTTGAGTTTCCCCTGTTGTTTGGAGTCTTGCTATGGGAATGTTTGAACGATTT
The DNA here is from genome assembly GCF_014164505.1 of Shewanella sp. SG41-4. Lineage (GTDB taxonomy): Bacteria > Pseudomonadota > Gammaproteobacteria > Enterobacterales > Shewanellaceae > Shewanella. The sequence goes on from NZ_JACJFI010000099.1 coordinate 6,085, forward strand.
TTATCGGTATGGGTTGGCTTAAGTATGTTGGCCGGAGTGCTGTTAGGTTTATGGCAGCCCGAGGTGTTTCAGGTTATCGCTAACGTTGAAATCGCCCACGTTAACTTGGTTGTTGCGGTATTTATCTGGGTGATGATTTACCCAATGATGGTACAAATTGATTTTTCGGCAATGAAAGATGTTGGTAAAAACCCTAAGGGATTACTGCTAACCATTGTCATCAATTGGTTAATTAAACCCTTTACCATGGCGGCATTAGGATGGCTGTTTTTTAAGGTGTTGTTTGCCGACTTGGTCGACCCCGCATCTGCACAAGAATATATCGCAGGGATGATTTTACTTGGGGTAGCACCATGTACCGCAATGGTGTTCGTGTGGTCGCAATTAACCAAAGGTGATGCGAACTACACCTTGGTACAAGTGTCGGTTAATGACGTCATTATGATTTTTGCCTTTGCGCCAATTACTGCATTATTACTGGGCGTAAGCGATATTCAGGTGCCATGGGAAACCTTGCTTATATCGGTATTATTGTATGTGTTGTTACCGCTATTAGCCGGTGTGACCACGCGTTACTTGCTTAATCGCCGCCATGGATTATCCGCAGTTAACTCATTTTTGGCCAATTTAAAACCATGGTCGATTATCGGTTTACTGGCCACTGTGGTGTTGCTGTTTGGTTTTCAAGCTGAAGTGATTGTGTCAGATCCGCAAACCATTGGCTTAATTGCCATACCACTAGTGATTCAAACGTACGGTATTTTTATTATTGCGTACATAGCAGCTAAATGGCTGAAATTAGCCCATAACATTGCCGCCCCAGCTTGTTTAATTGGTACATCTAACTTTTTCGAGCTAGCTGTCGCCGTGGCGATATCGTTATTTGGGCTGCACTCAGGAGCCGCGTTGGCTACGGTTGTCGGGGTATTAGTTGAAGTGCCGGTGATGCTATCGCTGGTGGCCATTATCAATCGGACTCAACATTGGTTTAACCATTAATGAAGTCAGTTTGTTAATTCGGCTTTGTGAATCAATTTATGAAAATGTTTTGAAGTTACTTTTTGGAGTTAACCATGCAACCTCATCCTTATGATGTTTTAGCGTTAGATAATGGCGCCAAGCTGATTTTTACCCCGTGCCCTGGTACCAAAGATGAAGCATTAGCTGCGTCAGTTGCCACATTGAAGGCGGCGGGTGCAAAAATGCTAATCACCTTGATGTTCGATGATGAAATAGTGCGAAATGAAGCGGAGGGTTTACCCGCTGAATGTACCACACAGGCCATTAGCTGGGTGCAATTGCCCATTGCTGACGATGCCGCGCCAGGGCAAGGATTTGAAACTCAGTGGTTAGCCCATAAAGTCCAGATTATTGAATTGTTGAATAATCAAGGCACTATTGCAGTGCATTGCAAAGGTGGTTCGGGCCGCACGGGATTAGTGATTGGTCTGATATTAGTCAGTTTAGGCTGGCCTAAAGATAAAGTGATTAATGCCGTGCAAGCCTTGCGACCCAAGGCGCTGGCTCATCCGGTTCAGCGTGAATATTTTGATGCATTTAATGGTTAGCATGTAGTGACTAACCATTGAAACGATAACTTAACAATGAGAACAAGCTTAGGACACCATTATGACGATAAAAATAGGCATTAACGGTTTCGGCCGTATGGGACGTTTATCAATGCGCGCGGCGTATGATTGGGACGATGTAGAAATTGTGCATATTAACGATCCTGCTGGCGATGCAGCTACGCTGGCGCATTTAATGACCTTTGATTCAGTCCATGGTCGTTGGCAACACGAGGCAACACATGACGGAGATGCCATTATAATTAACGGTAAAGCCATTCCTTGCAGCCGTAATGTCGCTACCCAAGACACTGATTGGTCAAAATGCGATGTGGTGATTGAAGCCTCTGGCAAGATAAAAACCAAAGCCTTGCTACAAGCTTACTTAGATCAAGGTGTAAAACGGGTTGTGGTGACTGCGCCAGTAAAAGAAGATGGCGTGCTTAATATTGTGATGGGCGTTAACGATGATATATACGACAAAGCCATCCATCCCATCGTGACCGCAGCATCGTGTACTACCAACTGTTTAGCGCCAGTGGTAAAAGTGATCCATGAGAATATCGGCATTAAGCATGGCTCGATGACCACAATTCATGACATCACCAATACCCAAACCATTTTAGATGCACCGCATCAAGACTTACGTCGCGCCCGCGCATGTGGCATTAGTTTAATTCCAACTACCACTGGTTCGGCTACTGCTATCACCCATATTTTCCCAGAGCTAAAAGGCAAATTAAATGGTCATGCGATACGTGTGCCATTAGCCAATGCGTCGCTCACCGATTGTGTATTTGAAGTCGCTCGTGGAACCACAGTTGAAGAAGTAAATCAGCTATTGAAGCAAGCCGCTGATAGCGAGCTGAAGGGCATTATGGGCTATGAAGAGCGCCCATTAGTGTCGGTAGATTATAAAACCGATCCGCGCTCAAGCATTATTGATGCCTTGTCGACTATGGTGGTGAACGACACCCAAGTGAAACTTTATGTGTGGTATGACAACGAGTGGGGATATGCCAATCGTACCGCGGAACTCGCACGTAAAGTCGGCTTAGCAGATAAGGAATAATGTTTATGGGGCTGGATTCATTGCGTACCTTACCACCATCGATAAAACAGTATTTACTGATCACCGGTAATTACTGGGCGTTTACCTTAACCGATGGTGCGTTGCGTATGCTGGTGGTGTTGTATTTCCACCAATTGGGTTACAGCCCGTTAAATATTGCGATGTTGTTTTTGTTTTATGAGATTTTTGGTGTCGTAACGAATCTTGTTGGTGGTTGGCTAGGGGCAAGGCTTGGCTTAAATAACACCATGAACATTGGCTTAGGGTTACAAATAGTCGCGTTAGCCATGCTTACCGTACCTGCAGACATGTTGACTGTCGTTTATGTTATGGCTGCGCAGGCCTTGTCGGGAATTGCCAAAGATTTAAATAAAATGAGCGCCAAAAGTGCCATTAAAACGCTGGTGCCAGCAGATGCCGAGGGTAAGCTTTACCAATGGGTGGCATTGTTAACCGGCTCAAAAAATGCCTTAAAAGGAGTGGGATTCTTTTTAGGTGGTGTGTTACTCACAAGCCTAGGGTTTAGAGGCGCCATTATTTTAATGGCCACGTTATTAGGCATTGTATGGTTATGTAGTTTAGTGACCTTAAAAGATGATTTAGGCAAAGCGAAAAACAAACCCAAATTCAAAGATATTTTTTCTAAAAGTCAGGCGATTAACCTATTGTCGGCGGCGCGAATGTTTTTGTTTGGTGCCAGAGATGTATGGTTTGTGGTGGCATTACCGGTGTTTTTAGCCACAACGTTTGGCTGGGATCATTGGTGGGTTGGTAGCTTTATGGCTAGCTGGGTGATTGGTTATGGTGTGGTGCAATCCATTGCACCTTATTTCACCGGTAAACGACAGGGCAAAGTGCCGAGCGGCCGAACTGCATTTACATGGGCAACTTATTTACTACTCATTCCTGCCGCGATTGCAGTCGCACTACATGCCGATTTTTATGTGCTAGAAAGTGTCGTCATCGGCTTATTAGTGTTTGGCGCGGTGTTTGCGATTAACTCATCACTGCATAGCTACTTAATTGTTAGCTATGCAGGCCGTGATGGTGTGTCACTGGATGTGGGCTTTTACTATATGGCTAATGCTATGGGGCGGTTAATTGGCACCATATTGTCTGGATGGGTGTATCAAGCCTATGGCTTAGAAGCCTGCTTATGGATATCCAGTGGCTTTGTCGCTCTGGCAGCCTTAATTTCACTTAAGTTGCCTCTCAAAGGGTAAATCATTACCGCCACTAGATGCATTTTTGTTTACTTATCGATATTTCATTATCTAATCGTGATAGCCTGAAACTCTTACCGTATCATCGGTAAAAATTGCCTGCTGGTCTATGGCTTCCTCATTATTGATTTTCTTACCTTAAGTTTAAAGTATCTAAAAATCATGGTCTTATGACTTTTTTGTTGATGTTGGCACAATGCTGGCATTAACTAATACATAGTCGTGGTGTGAATCGTTAATTTTTACGATAGAGATAAGATGTTTGTATCAATCGTCATCGTAAATTAAACGCACATTACAACGTGAACCGTACATCAAGGAGGTTTTTATGTTGGGTTGGACATTAATGTTTTTAGTGATAGCCGTCATAGCGGGTCTATTTGGTTTTACTGGTATTGCTGGTGCAGCAGCAGGTATCGCCAAAATTATTTTCTTTATTTTTATTGTGTTGCTAGTGATTTCGTTAGTAGCCAATGCGATTCGAGGAAAAGCTCCCCGAGCATAGTTTTTACCTCACATCTTAACCGGGTGTGAGACTACTTAAACAAGTTTATACGATTACAACCATCATCTAGGAGATGAATATGAAATTATTAAAATTACTGACAATGGCAAGTTTAATGGTGTTTTTAACGGCTGGTTTATCTGCATGTTCAGATAACAAAGCTGAAAATGCAGGCGAGAAAGTGGATGAAATGATCCAAGATGCCGGTAATGCAGTTGAAGATGCTTGTGAAGATGTTAAAGAAGGTATGAAAGCAGAAGATACAGACTGTTAAGCATTATACAAATCAGATTAACTATGTTGTCCGTTCAAAGTCGTTAAGGTTTCAGCAAACAGTACATTGATATAGCTAGGGGTGTCCCTTTTTAAGTCAGTGTAACGTTGAGTCGAAATATTGACTGACTGCCACGGAATGACCAAATAGTTATTAAGATAAGTATTAGCCTAAGCAGCACACATGTGCTGCTTTTTTACAACTGGAGGACCACCTTGCTAACCCGTATTCATATTAAATATTACTATACTGTTGGCGCGCTATTGGCTTTGTGCTTATGTGTGGCGCTTCCTTATGTGTTACTTAAGGTGATTTTTGCTTGGGTTGCATTATCTTTGGGGCTGGTGAGTTCAGCTTATTGGTTTAATAGCGCAGGCATTTTCCGTAAAAGCCAAGATGGCAGTATTCCTTGGTATATCAGTTGGAGTTTTATTCCCTTTTTAATGGGGTGCCAGCTGTATAACGCTTGGGCCAGAAAGCACGACAAAGTGCCCGTAATCCAAAAAATAGATAAGCAGTTGTATTTAGCATGCCGATTGCTTCCGAGCGATATTGACCGACTTAAGCATGAAAAAATTGATGCGATTTTGGATGTTACTGCCGAATTTGACGCATTAGAGTGGACATTACTTGATGAAGATATCGGCTATTTAAATATTCCAATATTAGATCACAGCGTGCCGACTGTCGCGCAGTTAAATCAAGCCATTAATTGGTTACACACTCAAGTTACTAATGGCAAAAATGTAGTAGTGCATTGCGCACTGGGCCGAGGGCGTTCGGTGTTGGTATTGGCAGCTTATTTAGTCTGTCGTGAGAAAAACCGTAATGTTAATGAGGTGCTTAAATCCATTAATAGTATTCGCCAAACGGCACGATTAAATAAATGGCAGTTGGCCGCTATCGAAAAAATGCATAGCCATAATCAAATTAATATTCACAAACGCGCCTGGTTAATTGTTAATCCTGTGTCTGGTGGTGGTAAGTGGCATGATGAAGCAGAGCATATAACCCAAACGTTGGCGGACTATTTTCAGCTTGAAGTGCGCTATACCGCCAAAGATAAATCTGCAGCGCAATTAGCCAAACAAGCTAAACAAAAGGGCGCAGATATTATTGTAGCCTGTGGTGGTGATGGTACGGTTAACGAGGTGGCATCGGTGATTGTTGATACTGATATTTACTTAGGCATTATTCCGATGGGAACCACTAACGCATTAAGTCATACGTTGTTTGGTGCTGCCAGTAAATTGCTCCCAGTGTCGCAAGCGCTTGATATTATGATTCAAGGTTATTCGCAACGTATTGATACCGCCACTTGTAATGATGAATTGATGTTATTGCTGGTAGGGCTGGGTTTTGAGCAAAAAATGATAGCAAAGGCCGATCGTGACCAAAAAGATGCGCTAGGGCAACTGGCCTACCTTAATGGGTTATGGCAGGCGATAGACGAAAACCAGCCATTGTCGGTGAGAGTACAGATCGATGGTGGTGATATTCAAGTGATTAACACCACAAGTCTAGTGATTGCTAATGCAGCGCCGTTTACCAGCTTGTTAGCGCTAGGTAATGGCGAACCCAATATTAGCGATGGTTTGTTAGATATTACCTGGATTGAGTCGAGTGAAACATCACCACAACAGTTATTGAGTATGACTGAGTTGCTATTTGCTGGATTAGCAGGAGGTCGTGAGGGTGATCAAGCGAGTCGAATTCATCATGAACAAGCAAAAAAAATCTATTTAAACACAGATTCGTCGTGCCAATATGTGATTGATGGTGAGTTATTTGAGTCGGAAGATCTGTGTATTAAAGTCAAACCCAAGTCATTAAATGTGTTTGTGCCAAAAGCGAGAAAACACGTTTAATGAATGGGCGTTTAATGAATAGGTATAGCGCTATAGGTCGTCTGAATCGGTTTGATCTTCGTACTTACTGAGTTTGTTATAAAGAGTTTTAACACTAATACCTAGTTGTTTGGCAGTATCATTTTTATTGCCCATTGAGTTATCGAGCGCTTGATAAATAGCCACTTTTTCAAGCTCATCTAAGCGCATATCAGCAGGTATTTGTATGTTGTCAGCTAACGGTTCTGTTGATGGTTCCAGAGGTGTGACAGTGATATGGCTAGGTAAAATTGTATCTTCTGCCAAAATATATGCACGTTCTATTGCGTGTTTTAATTCGCGGACATTTCCGGGCCATTTTTGTTGTTGGATAAGTTTAAGCGCATCATCTGAAAAGGTTTTAGTGAGTTTCTCAGCGGTATTTCGGTAGGCTAAAAAGTGTTGAGCTAAGCCACTTATGTCATTACTACGATCGCGTAATGGTGGCACGCGGATAGGGAAATGCGCTAAACGAAAATACAAATCTTCGCGAAAACGGCCTACTTCAATAGCCTTTGCGGGGTCGCGATTAGTGGCAGCAACAATGCGAACATTAGCTTTTTTAAGCAGTTGTGAACCGACAGAGCGATATTCGTTATTTTCGAGTACACGTAACAATTTTACTTGATGTTCTAGCGGCATTTCGGTGACTTCATCAAGAAATAAGGTACCGCCTTCTGCTTGTTCGAACACACCGCGGTGATCACGATGAGCACCGGTGAAAGCGCCTTTTACATGGCCAATCAGTTCGCTGTCGACCAGTTCAGGGCTTAATGCACCACAGTTAATCGCGATAAAGGGTTGGTTGATTCGGTCACTGGCTAAGTGAATGGTGTTGGCAACAAGCTCTTTACCGGCACCGCTTTCACCGACAATAAGCACATTGCTTTCGGTTACGGCAACTTTACGAATAGTACGATACAACTTGTGCATTGCTCGCGATGAACCAACCAACAAACCGTATTGGTCTAGTTCACTAGAAAACGGCTGTTGTTGCTTTGTCGATTGCGACAGCAAGTCTTGAGCAAAGTCTTCTAAGGTATCGTTGATTACATCGGCATCGTAAGGTTGACGGAAATGATAACCAGCGCTTTTTGA
>NZ_JACJFI010000009.1 GCF_014164505.1 Shewanella sp. SG41-4
ACGTCGTGGCGCTTCACCCACACCAGACCAAGAGGAAACCAACGGCTGTTCCCTCTTGGAACTCCCAGCCGCCCCGCAACATTTTCAAACAGCGAAAAGGTCGCCATGGGGATTGATCCAGCTTTGGGCTTTATTTGGAATCGGCCTCGGACTTATTCGAAAATGCTAACGCTTCCGATGGTACATCCTGTACCGCGAAAGCTAGCCTGACGTCCTGTCAGGCTCACGCTATTTTCTTCAACGTCCTCAAGTTCAGAGTTGAATCACACCAATTGCAAGCAAGGTATGCAAATCATTTATGCCCTATTGTGTGTTGGTTCCGATGGCTGAAGTACATCTGCAACCTATTTTTACAATACATAAACTAATGGTTAGGCAAAAGACTCCAGCTCCTTTTCTTTCTTCACTCAAGGTAGGCAGCGTATTTAGATAGTCTTGTCTAACGAATTCATAAATCGCGAAAAACTTATGACATCATCAAGCTCAAAATCTGATATGTGTGGATACCCTAACTTGGACAAAACGCGCATATAACCATCGATAAAATAGACTAGAACGCTACACATAAACAGGTAGTTTATTTGGTTGCGTTTAATCTCTTCGGTTGGGTGAGCCTTATGAGCAGTATTTACCTGCATCAATGAGTCGAAACCAGTGTGGGTATGGGAAGACCAAAACGAATATTTGTCGCATACAAAAGTTGGGATGCCTAACTGCTGGCCTAACTCATACCAACCGCAAGGTTTCCATTCGTTCTTTCTCGATGGTTTGAAGCTATTAAGTCTAAGGCGCGAGGATAGCTCATCAATAATCTGTTGTTCTTCCCTAATTTTTGCTTCTAATTCTGGCGTTCCAGCGACAACTTTGTTTTTTGCCCTGTTCTTGTAACCGAGCAACGTATACCAATCAAGACGATCTTTATCTAGTTCATCACCAAAATAGTGGTAAGCAATAGTTACTAAGTTTTCATATGACACTCGTAAAAGTGCTATCACACTTGAAGTGTCATAGTAAGTGAACCCCTGCTCTATATGATTGAGGTCTAGCTCGCTAGTCATCAACATTTCAGTAGTATTGAGGTGCTTCAAAAGCTTAATAGCTGCAACATTCATGAAGTAATAGTTATCATCTGCTTTGTTGATAAACTCGAAACCAGATTCAAAAATGTTGCATGCCGTTCGATAGAACAATGCGTAGTCATCACTGCCAACCATCAAGTTTATCCTACTCATTAGGTCATATAAAGTTCAATACAATAGCTCTATGCAGGATGACTGCCAACCCCCATAAGCAATTGTTTTTTTTGCAATAGTTATTGAGTGTTCTAGTTTGTCTCTAAACGATAACATTACCTGTTGACTGTTATTTGATCTGGTTCTGGCTTAGAGTTGCCCCAAAACGTGTTTCAAATATAGCCAGAGGCCACTAACGTCATGATGCTTCGCTCAGCTTTACACTTCATCGGTAACAGGCTTATTAATGTCGGATAAATATCCAGTGCCAACCATGTCTCCCACCTTTATGTAGTGTGTACTGCGTATAAAAATAGTGGTAATGGTTTTTGGCGTGTTTTTAAGTTGAATCGGCTAATAAGCAAACTAAAGTCGTACGGATAATAAATCGCGAATGTTGTAATGTATTGAAATTAAGGTGTTTTTATTTTTGTCGAATATTGAGCCCACTTTTAACGCGCAAGCTCGCTTTTATTGGTCAGTGGAGTTAAATAAAACTGCTTTACATCAATAAGATAGTAAATATAGGATGATATAAATCAATAACTTAAATGGCCGGCTTTAAATTTATTTGACCCTTTAATAAGCTGTTAGCAATACATTCAAAAGTGGAGCGTTAAGTGGAAACAAGAAAAGAGCGATTTGACCGATTACAATTAGCTTTTAATTTGGTCGCGCATCACGATACTGAGCTAAGTTTTTCAGGTTTAATCGAGCCTAATCGAGATACATTTCATGGTTTTAAACTAGTCTATTCAACAAATCACCTTGAAGGTGATTTTGCTAATACGTCCTTAAAAGCCATTGAAGATGAGTGTCCGACACTTAAAAAGTACTTTTATGGCTCCGGATTACTATTTTTTTCTGATGAGTTGTATGACAGAACGTGGAAAGAAGGGCACGTTAAATTGCCCATCGATGGCGAGCTAGCTTTCGCGGTACAGGATGTACCATCGGAAGCGTTAGCATTTTCAAATAAGGCCGAAGCAGGCTGCAAACGAAGTCAAAAGCTAGAGCTATTTCCGTCGCAATTTTTTCGCTGCTGTTGTTTGTTTAAAAAGCGAAAATGTTGCCGGAACGGCAGGGGTGATCCAAGAGGGGATTGCTGTTGATCCCCTTTTGGCCCGTGCAGGGTGGAACCTTGCGATGTTAATCTGGTGTGGGCGAAGCGCCACGAGGTTAGTGGCCGCAGGCCATAAGCACAAGCAACAAAAGAAACACCTGGATTCCGGCTCAACAGCATTACCGGAATGACGTGAAATAGAGCTGGATCCCAGCTCTATTTCACCATCGAGAGAACGATGGTAAATTTGACCTTGCGATCTAAATTCAAACGAAGTTTGATAAATCGGGTGTGGGTGAAGCGCCATGACGTTAGTGGCTGCAGGCCATAAAAAAGCTTAATCATCATTAAGCCAAAGATGATTTAACCACTAGACAAGAAACCTGTTTCTGCTTCCCATATTGCATCACTTGCGCCAGCTCTGACTGACTAATTGGTACATACGCAGCGTTAATCGCATCTTTTTGTGCTTCAACAAACGGGTCGTGAATAAACATAAACTGCTCGTTGTAACCGCTCAATACCACCCAATGTGGGCCTTTCTCGCCATTAAAGCGATAAGTACTTATCATCAGCAAAACGGCATAACCACACTCTATCCAGTTACGAAGTTGAGCCAAACTTGGCGAGGTATTGTGGATCTCAATACCTTGTGAAATCAACTGTTGGCAAAAATCGTCATGCACGATGGTAATGACGGCTTTTTTATTGCTGTCACGGACGCTATCAATAAAAGGAACCGAGGTTGATTGGCTGTACATTTCAATTTGTAAGCCACGCTTAATCGCTGCTAAGGCTAAGCCATGAACACTGCAACCGCCGTGGCCGCTGGTCATAAAAATAGTGGTGGCTTCGCGCCAAATGCTCAGCTCATCAACTCGACTTGGATTATATTGCGGCTTTACCGCGCTCATGGCCATCATTAAGCAGGCTGCGCCGCAGGTAAATGGTGTGGTTTGCACATATAAAGGCATCTTGATGACTTTGCTTGGCCCTGGTGGGTCTAAGCGTTTGTGCATGCGCACGCCATCGGCCAAATCATCGTAATAATGCACTAAGGTTTTTAGGACTTTATAACCCATTTTTAAATAAAGATTTTTGGCGGCGATATTGTCGTTTCGCACTTCTAGGCGTAATGTAATGAAACCACGCTCGACCACTGTGTGCTCACATTGTGTGACCAGTTCAAAGGCAATGTTGCGACCTCTAAATTCGCTTGCAACGGCAATAGAGTAAAGCCTAGCTAGCCGAGTGCCTCGATGAAATAGCACCAGAGCATAGCCTGCAAGTGTGCCGTCTATTTCGGCTACTAATAAGCTGTCCAGAGGTGAATTGAGAAAGCGTTTCATCTGCCGAGAACTGATTTTATCGCCACTAAATGCATTGTTTTCGATGTGGTTTAGTTGCGGTAAATCGCTGGGGGTCGCTTGACGAATAAGCATGAGTCGGCTCGAGTTGGCAAAACATGATAGTGGCTTAATTTACGCGCTAAACCGCACAAGAGGCAACAGATATTTATGGCTCATTTTTTAATTGTCACCGACGATGTTAATGATTGGCGTCCCTATTTGCCCAGTGACCATATGGTCACGGTTCATGATTATTTAGAAATGGGCGCATTTGCAGATCAAAGCGCCATGCAAGTGATTAACTTGTGTCGCAGTTATGATTATTTAAGCACTGGTTATTACTGCTCGTTAATGGCGGAAGCCCGTGGGCATCGCGTGATCCCTCGGGTAATGACCATTAATGATTTATCTCAGGACCGCTTTTTTAGTTTACCGCAATCTGGCCTAGATAAGCTGCCAGAGACGGTGAATGAAATCAGCATGAAGCTGTATTTTGGCTATTGTGATAATCCGTTGCTAGACAAGCTTGCGCGTAAAATATTTGAACGTTTTACTGTGCCTGTATTGCAAGTGAATTTGTTAAAAATGTCAGGTAAATGGCAAGTTAACACCATTGAGCCTGCTGCGTTTCAAGATTTAACCGAACCTGAACAAGATTTATTTGCCAAGTATCTTGAAGTGTTTTCACAAAAGGTATGGCGTTTACCTAAACCGTCGAAACGCTATCGTTACGAAATTGCCATGCTGGTGGATGAGCATGAAAAAATGCCGCCATCAGATAAAGCCGCGCTGAAATTATTTACTAAGTCGGCTAATCGTATTGGCATGGACTTAGTCCAAATTGGATCTCATGACTTGGCTCGACTAAGTGAGTTTGATGGTTTGTTTATTCGTTCAACCACCAATATTAGCAATTTTACCTATCGGTTTGCTAAAGCGGCTGAGCAACTTGGGCTAGTGGTAATGGATGATCCTGAATCCATTATGAAGTGTACTAATAAGGTGTTTTTAACCGAACTATTAAACAAGCATAAAGTGCCCGTACCCAAAAGTTTAATCTTTAAAGCCTCTGATAAAAACTGGGCCGATAATGTGATTAACACTATAGGGTTACCAATTGTACTTAAAGTACCCGACGGTGCATTTTCGCTCGGGGTTGTTAAAGTGAAAGACCGTGAAACCTTACTCGAACAAGCGGCGATAATCTTTGAGCACAGTGCGTTAATTTTAGCGCAGGCGTTTATGCCAACCGATTACGATTGGCGCATCGGCGTGCTAAATCGTCAACCAATTTATGCCTGTCGTTACTTTATGAGTCGCGGTCATTGGCAGATTTACCAGCATCATCACAGTGGCCGCGTTAGCAGTGGTGATTTTGACTGCATCGATTTGAAGATGGTGCCGCAAAATATTGTCGATGCAGCGGTTAAAGCGTCTAATTTAATTGGTGCAGGCTTGTATGGTGTCGATTTAAAAGAAATCGACGGTAAAGCTTATGTGATTGAAGTGAATGACAATCCGAGTATCGATCATGGAGTAGAGGATTTGTTTTTAGGTAATTTAGTGTATGACCGAGTGATGACTGAGTTTTTAAGGCGTATTCAGCTTCGCGGTTTGTAACAATGAATAAAGACCTAATTGTGAAATCACAGTTAGGTCTTTATGAAAATTAATTAGTTGTGTACTGCTTAACTAGCGCATTGCGCTAGATTTTAATGCTAATTCTGGCTTATACGGTAACAGTTACGTCCCGCTGCCTTTGCCGCATACATGGCTTTATCGGCGCGCTCGTATAAATTTTCTGCTTGTTGCTGTGGCAATGACTCTGCAATACCTAAGCTGCACTTGATATCGTATTCTGTCAGCTGAGAATGCTTTGGCATCATTTCAATAATTCGCTGGCACACGATTTCAGCGGCTTGAATATCACCTTGAGTGATAATCACAAACTCATCACCGCCAATTCTAAATGCTTGGTCTGTATTGCGGATGGCTTCGTTAATTAACTCAGCAAATCCAATCAATACAAAATCCCCGGCTTTGTGGCCGTGAAGGTCATTTAATTGTTTAAACTTATCTAAATCGATGACAACCAAAGACACTTGTCCCTGCTGACGATTGGCACGAGCCAATGCGGTGCTTATGGATTGTCTATAATAATATCGATTACCTAATCCGGTTAATGCATCAAACATGGCTTGAGTAGACATATTTTGATACTTTAACGCATTATTCAATGGTTGAATTAGCATGCTCTCAAGTTGTTGCAATAGTTTCTTTTGCGTCGAACTGAGTGGCACGGATAACTGATAAGTTAGAATAAAGGTGTCATCGTTATCGTTAATAGTATGTTTTAATTCAATACCATAGTGACGTCCCCAAACAAATTTTTGTTTGTCTAAGGTCAACTGAAATCCTTTAATCGGCAAATGTTGTCCAATAATTTTGCCAAAACAGGCAAAAACTGTCCGAGGATCTAAACTTCCATGTAGTTGTTGAATCACTTGAACAAGATCTAGTGCAGACTCCATATTCAAGTGAGCGTCAGCACGATACCAGTAATCATCAGGATAAAACTCTGTAGCTAAAGCGAAATCCATTGTATTTTCTCCAGTACGTTACAACTAATTACCGTATTATTAGCAAATTTCATGCCTAAAATAATTTTTCTATAGTTATTAATTGGTTGTTGTTTTACTGTAGTACTTACAAAACCATCTCTATCCCTTTCGACAGTTTTTTGACAAGGAGCTAAGGCCACAATGGAACACGGCATTTTTATCCATATTTTGTTGATGCTTGTGATTGCTATTGCGGCGATTGCATTGTTACGTCGGCTCGGCTTACCGGCCATTTTAGCTTATTTACTCACCGGGGTTGTTAGCGGCCCCAGCGGTTTTCATTGGTTTACCCAGTTGCAAATGCAATCGGTGGCTGAGTTAGGTGTAGTGCTACTGATGTTTACCTTAGGTCTGGAGTTTTCGGTACCGAGATTGTGGGCAATGCGCCGAACCGTTTTTGGCTTGGGTAGTGCCCAAATGCTGGTAACGGCCTTTGTGGCTGGCGGTATTGCCATGTTGGTTGGGCAAAACTTAGTGGCAGCGGTGGTGATTGGTTCGGCTATTGCGTTGTCGTCAACGGCCATTGTGCTGAAGCTGCTTAATGAACAAAACTGGTTAAGGCGCAGGCACGGCGAGCTGTCTGTTAGTGTGTTGCTATTTCAAGATTTAGCGGTGGTGCCGCTATTAATTCTAATGCCGCTGTTAGCTAAAGGCGGCGCTGAAATGAGCTTCAACAGTATCGCGTGGGGATTACTTACCGGTATTTTGGCGTTTCTAGGGTTAATGTCATTTGGTAAATGGATATTGCCACGTATTTTTGACGAAGTGGCACGCTCACGTTCAAATGAGTTATTTGTACTGTCGACCTTAGTGGTGGCTTTGGTGACTGGCGCGTTTACCCAATGGCTTGGTTTGTCGATGGCATTAGGGGCGTTTATTGCTGGGATGTTACTTGGCGAAAGCCAGTATCGACGTCAATTAGAAGCAGACATTAGACCATTTCGTGATTTATTAATGGGCTTGTTCTTTATTTCCATCGGGATGCTACTGGATTTCAATCTAGTGATGCAATATTGGTGGCAAGTGTTATTGATTTTGGCTGGTGTGGTAATAGCCAAAATATTAATTGTGCACTGTTTGCTCAAACTTGTGGGTGAAAATACCAAGGTATCACTCAGTACGGCAATCAGTTTAGGTCAAGTGGGTGAGTTTAGTTTTGTGTTATTGGCATTGGCGGTAAATTATCAATTACTCGACACTGAAGTGAGCACTGTGCTGGTGGCCGTGGCGGTGATCTCTATGTCAATGGCGCCTTGGCTGATCCGTCATAGTGTTGATATTGCCAAAAAGGTCAGCGGTAATAAGCTGCCACCTAAAAATGAACCGACCGAGATTGTATTACCTCTCGCTGACGAAAGTGACGTGGTACTGATTTTAGGTTACGGCCGTGTAGGGCAAACTATTGGCCGCTTTTTGAAAACAGAAGCAGTGCCTTATATGGTGCTTGATTTAGATCCCACCAGAGTGACAGAAGCGAGAGCAGCAGGCGAAAATATTTATTTTGGTGATGCTTGCAGAATGGCGATTTTGAAAAAGATGGGCATTCGCCAGGCGAGTTTAGTGGTGGTGACATTTTGTGAGCCAAGGCAATCTGAAGAGTGTTTAGCTGTGGCGCGTAAATTGGCTCCCGATGTGAAAATATTGGTGCGCACTCGCGATGATGCCAATTTACATGAGCTTAAAGAAGCTGGGGCGACTCAAGTTATCCCTGAATCACTCGAAGGCAGTTTAATGCTGGTGTCGCAAGTGTTGTTTAAATGTGGCGTCCCCTTAGCGCGGATTATTAAACGCTTAGAATCTGAACGTCGTAATCATTACCAATATTTACACGGTTTCTTTTCAGGTACCGAAACTGATTTTACCTTGGATTTGTTGCATGCAGTATCGCTGGCTTCAGGCGCTAGTGCTGTGGGGAAAACCGTTGCAGACATTCCATGGCAAGCTTTGGATGTTGAGCTTAGAGCGGTGCGGCGAAAAGGCGAGGAAATCGATCCACCACCCCCTGAGTGGGTATTAAAGCGTAACGATATTTTAATGCTGGTGGGTAAACCGCGCAGTATCGAGAAAGCTGAAGAGTATTTACTGCAAGGTTAAATATGGCTTCATATCATTCTACCAAGCACCAAGCACCAAGCTGAAAAGTGATGGTGCTTTTTTATTTTATTTTTTTGCATCCAATATCAACTTTGGTTCGTATAAACACTATTGGGGCTTTTTTTATCAGTATACGCGCAACAAGCCTGTATCAACTATATCTAACCATCATAGGGAAACGTGGCAGATTATGGATCAAGACACATTACTTAACTTATTAAGTGCTAGTGCAGATGGAGATAAACAAGCGTTTGCTGATTTATACCAATCTACCAGTGGCCAGTTATTCGCAGTTAGTTTAAAAATGCTCGGTCGACGTGAGCTAGCCGAAGAGGTATTGCAAGAAGCCTACGTAAAAATTTGGCATAACGCGACTGAATATCAACACGGAAAGGGATCTGTTCTCACGTGGATGATCAGTATTGTTCGTTACCGAGCCTTAGACATGTTGCGTTATCAAAAAGTCAGAAAAGAGGATCCACTTGAAGATGGCCAAGAAGCCATTTTTGAAGAGCATAACAATGATGACGGGCCTCAGGTTCATAAAAATAAACTCGACCAGTGTATGGGAGAACTCGAGCCTCAACAGAAACAAGCGATTCATCTTGCTTACTATAATGGTTTATCGCATCACGAAGTTGTGGGGCACTTAGATTTACCATTAGGCACTATTAAGAGTTGGATCCGTCGTGGTTTACAACAATTACAGAGGTGTTTATCGCTATGAATTATCGTGATCCTCAATTAAAAGACGCATTAGCAGCAGAATATGTGCTTGGTACATTGCGTGGCCAAGCGAGACGTCGGTTTCAAAAATTAATGATGCAAATTCCCAGTCTGCGTGAAAGCACTTGGTTATGGGAGCAACATTTACATGGCATGAATCAATTGTTAACGCCGATAACCCCAGACGAGCGGGTTTGGCAACAAATCAGTATTTCGTTAGGGTTTGTTGACAATACGGCCCAAAAACCATCGCCAGAAACCTCAAATGTGGTGCCTATGGCCACACGTAACCGTTTATGGAAGGGGTTAGCATCAATGGCAAGCGCAGCAGCCATAGTTATGGCTGTCTTAGTTGTGAGTAATCAGCCACTGCCAGTTGCTACACCGCAGCAAGTCGCGGTAGTGCAAAGTGCACAATCTAAAGCATTATGGTTGATTGAAGTGACCGCCAATACGATTGAAGTGCGCTCTACCAGTAACCTAAAGCCACTGGCGAATAAAGACTATGAGTTATGGATGGTGGCTAAAGGTGTCGAAAACCCAATTTCATTAGGTTTACTGCCTAAATCAGGCAAGCTAACATTGGTGAAAAACAGTCAATTTGATGACATGGATATTGTCGCTTTGGCGGTAAGTTTAGAGCCGTTGAACGGCTCACCAAATGGCATGCCAACAGAGGTATTGTATACCGCAGAGCTAGCAATTTTATAACGCCTTAATGATACCCAATAGCTGTAAAGCATTGAAGTATCACCTCGCTGACATTGAAGCGGCCAATAGAAATACTATTGGCCGCTTTTTTATGGTTGCCACTATTCATTGGCGATCGAAAAGTCATCGATTAACGGGAAGTGTTTAGTTAACCATTACTGACCGATAATTTATTGAGGGACTGTATTGGAGGACTGTATTGAGGTGAAGGTATTAAGGAGGCTTTATTAAAGAGATGGTGTTAAGAAAATGGTATTGATAGGTAATCATTCATAAATATGAAATTAGATTAAAATACATGAAAATAAATTCACTTTAAATTCAGCGTATTAAAGTCTTTTTTAATTTAATTTAATAATAGTCACTAAAACCTGCATCCAAAATGAAACCTGAGCCGTTTACTTGTATGACTCTACAACATAACAAGGAAATGGTCATGAAAGTACTAAAAATATCCCTAATAGCCAGTATGGTATGCAGCACTTTATTAGGCGCTAATGCGTTTGCGTCAAGTCACCGAGAAGCACCCAATATCACTCGTTTTCCGACATTAGACTCTACCGATTTTTATGCCTTTAATAGCTATGAAGCAGGACGTGAAGATTACGTCACTCTTATCGCCAACTATATTCCACTGCAAGATGCCTACGGCGGACCTAACTATTATGCGATGGACCCTGCTGCGGTATACAGCATTCATATCGATAATGATGGTGATGCTATAGAAGATTTAACCTTCCAATTTAACTTTACCAATGAACTTGCCAATAATAATCAAGGTATTGCGTTAATGGTTGGTCCTGCTGACAATCAACGTAGTGTATCAGTACCGCTTAAAAATATTGGTGGCATTACTGCTGCGGATCAAAGTGCGGCAAACTTTAGCGAGTCGTATCAGTTAACACTTGTTAAAGGACCACAAAATAGTGGTAGCGCAACAGCGTTAACCAATACTTCAGGGGCGATGTTCCATAAGCCACTGGATTACATTGGTAATAAGAGTTTCGGTGATAGCAGCGCGTATGCAAGTTATGCAGGTCAATTCATCTACGAATTTAATCTCGATGGTTGTGCAAGTCCTGGCAAAGTGTTTGTTGGCCAACGTAAAGACCCTTTCGTGGTTAACTTAGGCAAAACCTTTGATTTGGTCAACTATGTGCCTGTAGAAGGTGATAGTGCACCGGGCGCTGGCGACCAAGGTGGATTTCCAGGTGGCATCACTCAATCTGTTGATAATGATGATTTGATGGATAAAAATGTCACAGCTATTTCAATTGAAGTGCCAAAGTCTTGTTTAACCACTCAAGGCAACGGCACCATTGGTGCATGGACTACCGCCAGTTTACCGCAAGCGCGTATTTTAAATCCAAATGCCAAAGTGGGCAAAACGGAAGTCAATGGTGGTGCATTAACTCAGGTATCTCGTCTGGGTAACCCGCTAGTGAATGAGTTAGTGATTGGTTTAAAAGATAAAGACACCTTTTCGACTTCACATCCAAAAGACGATACCCAGTTTGCCGATTATGTAACACACCCGAGCTTAACTGAGTTGCTTAACATTCTGTTTAAAGACGCGGTTAACCAAACGTTGGGAACAAACATTGAAACGTTAGCGCCAACTAACTTCCCTCGTACCGATCTTGTTACTGCATTTCTAACTGGTTTTGCTGGTGTTAACCAACTTGAAACGGTGACTCCGTCAGAAATGTTGCGTCTTAATACTGGTATTCCAGCAAAGTCTCGTGATATGCAGTCCGCTTTTGGTGTTGCTGGTGATGATTTAGCCGGTTTCCCAAATGGTCGCCGTCCTGGTGATGATGTGGTTGATATTGCACTGCGCGTGGTAATGGGACGTTTATGTTACCCCATCCCAGTCAATGGTACAGACACTGATTTAGGCCTTTGTACCAGTGATGATGCCAGTGTTGGTAACGTGCCATTTACTGATGGTGCGCCCGTTGACGCGACCATGATGATGGATCACTTCCCTTACTTAGCGACGCCGCTTTCGGGCTCAAAATAAGGAACATAAGATGAATACTTCTATTCGATATGCGACGCGTCAAGCGATTAATAATCTCGCTAAACCAGTGGTATTAATCAGTGTGCTCAGCGGCGGTTTTTTAGCTGGTTGTAACTCAGAGGATGAGATGACCATGGTTAAAAACAGTGCGCCAATGGTGAGCAGTATAATGCTCTCCACTGTGACTGAAATGCCGTTGACAGAGCAGTTGATAGCCACCGATAAAGACGGTGATGCACTAACGTTTACTGTGATGAATGAACCCACGCTTGGTACGGTTAGCTTAATGCCAAACGGCGAGTTTACTTATACTCCCGCCAATGAAGTCACAGGCATGGACAGTTTTACAGTTGCAGTGACCGATGGTGTAAACGACCCTGTAGCGGCAATGGTGAACATTACCATTGATGCTGAGCAAGTGATGTTTTCAAGCTTAAGTCGTCAGGCATTTTTACAACCAAGCCAAGCTGCACCTATACGTGTTAATGGCCGCGTGGTTGAAGATGATGTATCAACGGCTGATTTTTACGATGACCTATTACTGGATTAATAGGGCGAGTTCTATTAGCTAGGTTAAGTTTATAAAACAGGACGAAATGCCTATCTTACTCATCCAATTAATTATTATCTTAGCAGAGAGGTAATGATTAATTAGAGCGGTATTCAGAGCCAAGGATGGCATTAAGGAGACGTAATGCAAGAAATAACAGGGCGGTTAATGGTAATGATAAAACATGCTAAATTTTGCCTCAACACTCACTTATGCCTCAATATTTTGATGACAGTGAGTGCATTTTTTATGATTGTGGGCAATAGCATTGCGGCGCCCTATACACCTAAAGATAACAGCCAAGTTATCGCTTCCTGGGAGGCATTTAATGATGCCGATAAGCAAATGAGCTTAGACGACATCAGTGATTTTATAGAGCAAGGACAATATCCTGGAGAAGCTGATTATCGTTACGGTCGTGCAAAAGCTTGGTTACAAGCCAAAATGGCCAATGCCAGCCCCAATGCGCAAACCTTTTATTTATATGCTCGAGTATTACAACATCAACACCAATTTGATCGGGCGATAAAGGCGTTAGAACGCGCCATTGAATTAAAACCGACTGCGATAAATAGTTGGTTATTAAAAGCCAATATTCATCTGGTACAGGGTGATATTGTTGGTGCAAGGCAAGCGTGTTTAGCCCTAATAGGTAAAGCCGATATTTTATTGATTTCGACCTGTGCATTGGAGGTCGCGAGTCAAAATGGCAAGTTGGTCGAAAGCTATCAAGAGTTAGCTCGGTTGTACCAGTTGTATCAACATAATAATGAAGCAGAAAAACGTTGGATAGTGCAAATTCTTGCTGACATGGCATTTAAGCAAGGTATGGCACAAGAAGCATTGAGTTATTTAAATCAGTTAGATATGGACAATGCTCCGGTCAGTTTATTAGCGCTATGGTCTGATATTGAATTGGCATTAAATCAACATCAACGAGTGTACGACACTCTCTCCAGTATTGTCAGTCATCACGCTGTTCAAGACGACGCGCTATTATTGCGCTTAGCGATAGCGGAAAAATTCCTTGGCAATACTGTTAAATGGCAATGGACTTTTGCCCAAAGAGTTAAATTGCGTGAGCAAAGACAAGACAGTTTACATGCATTCGATCTGGCAAAATATTATTTAAATGTTGATATACAGCCCAAAAAAGCACTTTACTGGGCCAAAATAAACTGGCAGGTAGCACGTCAAGACAACGATAGAATCCTTTTAGAACAGGCTAAGGCATTGTTGGTTAAGACTAAAGATGATAAGAAATCAGTGCAAATTAGTCGAAATCTTTCAGCCGAACATGTAGCAAGTTAAGGATAAACCAGTGAAGGTATTTACGCGTTTTTTTTCAATGATGAAAGGCGGTCTGTTGCTGCTAATGTTGCTGTTCAGTCATGTCAGTTTAGCCCATCAAATGAGCACCAGTTATTTGTCTATTAACCTAGATAAGCACGGGCAAATTCAAGGTGATTGGCAAGTACGATTGTTTGATTTAAACCAAGTTCTTCCTATTGATGATAATCAAGATGGTGAGCTTACTTGGGGAGAGTTGCAAGCGCATCAAATTGCGATAGTAGATTATTTACGCTCATCTTTGGCTATCAGCCGGGAGCAAGATTGCCCATTAAGCTTCAATCCTACGCAGCAAGTTGACCAACACTTTAGTGAAGGTTATCTAGTAAGCTCATTTCAGGCTGAATGTGATAGTCCTGGTGCGCTGAGCATTAATTATCAAGCTTTCTTCAATATCGACACCGATCATAAAGTGATTACCACAATTTCAACGCCCGAGCATCAATACACGCGGGTGATAAGCAACGATAATCCCGTCATATTGATTAACTTAGCTGAAAGTCAGCTCAGCGATACATTTACTGAATATGTTTACCAAGGTGTAATTCATATTTGGAAGGGCACTGATCATATCTTATTTTTATTAGCGTTGTTGTTAACCTGCGTATTGGTGCGTGAACAACAGAAATGGCACGCGATAGATAAGCCTAAGCAAATATTTAAAGATACCGCGTGGATTATTACTGCCTTTACTTTGGCACATTCAGTAACATTAACCGCCACCGCATTGGGGCTTATTAATTTTAGTAGCCACTGGGTTGAACTGGGCATTGCATTATCAGTGCTGTTTGCGGCGCTAAATAATGTCTGGCCGATTGTATTGCGCTTAGGCTGGATAACATTTGCTTTTGGCTTGTTACACGGTATGGGCTTTGCGGGAGTATTGGGTGAACTCGGGTTACCTGAAAATCAAAAATTATTAGCAATTTTAGCCTTTAATGTTGGCGTTGAAATCGGTCAGCTGGCGATTTTAGCGGTAGTATTGCCTTTGTTGATATTTCTACGCCATACCGTCTGGTATCGAAATTGGGGGATGCAGTTTGGCTCTATTGTGATTGGACTTATGGCTATTCAGTGGTCTGTAGAACGTTTTTAGTGTTTGCCAATAAAATGTAGCCAGCTTTGGACGGTGGCTACTTATTTATTGAGATTGTATTGTCCCAAGTAGCCTTGTATTCGAACGTCGCTAACTTATGTGCGACCAATAGTTAACGTATATTCTACTCAAGTTTGGTTTATGTTCGAGACGGTGTACAAATAACCGAAGTCAGTAATAGACCCACCATAAATTCTTTTCTGTTCCCAATTACGTCAGGTTAAAAAAGTATTTTTAACATTTGCCTAAAGTCATTTAAGTTAATGGACTTTAGTGATGAGTAAACTTTTGCGCGTGTTAATTCGTATGATGATACAGATTATTGCTGTATCTGAGCTTTAGCGACCACCCAATGTGTGTGATCGCGATAATATAGCGTGTTTGAACGAGTTTTTTGTTCGAAAGATCAGCAAAGCCTAGATATTGACTGCTTTCTTCCATAGAATGGCAAGTTAACTTTTTTATCAGCGGCCATTGTTTATTTTGCTGCGGTTTTATTAGGTATATTGATGTCGGCGAAACTGTTTAATCTCCCCATTAAGCTTTCATTAGAGATGATTGCGAAACTGTTTTCGGCCACCCAAATTCAAAAAGCGCAAAACTATTTGATTCAAGGTCGAGTTCTAGAAGTTACTGCCAGCAGTAATAATCATGATATAGAGGCCTATGTTGAAGGTTCCGCTGCTGAGCCCTATCGCCAAGAAATCACCCTCGTTAATGTTAACCACAAAATTGTGATGCGTTCACATTGTACTTGTCCTGTTAGAACCAATTGTAAACATGTTGCAGCTGCTATGCTGGCTCTGGTCGATAAAAAACCGGTTGAAGAGCAACGTATACATCAATGGTTACGCCAACTTGACGAGCAAAAAACGGTTGCCGAATTTGAGGAGGAGGACGAAGAAAAAGATCGCATTATTTATGTATTATCCAATGATCCTCATGGTATTTTTGTCGAATTTAAACGCAGTAAATTAAATAAAAAAGGCCAATACAATAAAGGCAGCAAGCTGGCATTAGCCGATATTCGCTATAGTATGCCGTGGTGGATAGACCCTGAAGATAAACAGATTATCAGCTTGTTATTGTCATCAAATAATCATGGCTCTAAAATTTATATTGAAGGTGAGATTTCATTTTTAGCACTGACTAAAATGCTCACTGCCGAAGTGTGTTTTTGGGAAGAAAACCGTATTCCTCTGACTTGGGCTAAATCTGTTGTACCTGAGTTTATCTGGTGTGAGGTTGATAAAAAACATACCCAAATGCAAATGCGCATGCCTGGGCTGGATAATTGGGAGTTTATTGCTACCGAGCCACCTTTGTATGTTGAATTAGATTATTTGCATTTAGGTAGAATAGAAACCGACTTGCCAGTTAAAAAGTTAAGTTTATTGCAGCACATGCCACCAGTGCCATTGGCTCAAGTAGATGCTATTAGTCATAAAATGCTCCAGCATTTTTCACCTAAAACGGTGCCGGTTCCTAGCGAAATAGATTTTTGCGAGATAACCGATTCACTGATAACACACTTAACCTTTACGCGTGAGTTTGTTGCCAATAACCAGATTATGCAACCGGTTATTCGGGTTGATCATTGCTACGGTGAAATTACCTTTAACGCCTCGACCAAGCCCGAACGCATAAGCTTAGTCAAAAAAAATCAAGTCCAGTATCAAGTGCATAGGCATGTAGACCAAGAGCTTGCGGCTTTACAGTCATTAGCTGATATTGGCCTAGTGACACTTGAATCAGACGCTACGCTGGCCAGTTCACAACAACCCTATTATGTCAGTGTCGGATTATTACCTGAGTCGATTTTTGAATGGTCTGAATTAACCAATAATGGTGTTGATGCATTAACAGCACTGGGCATGGAGATTCATTTTGATGATGACTTCGACTTACAAATTACCGATGCACAGTTAGATGTCGATTTAGTTGACGATGATGAGTCTGGTTGGTTTTCATTATCACTCAGTGCCGACATCGATGGCCAAAGTGTACCGTTATTAGCCTTAGTTGCCCGTTGGTTACAACAAAATGGTGAACCAGCAGACGATGATGAGTTGCTATTGCCTGGCCCTAACGGTGGCTTTATTAAAATCAAAGCCAAAACCATTAAACCGCTGATTAGTATTATCCAAGAATTATTCAATCGTCACTCTGGTGATGTTATTTCGATACCACGCAACCGTGCGCATATTTTGAATGATTTATCTGCCAGTGACGTGCGTTTACTCAATGGCGAAAGAGTGCGCAATTTAGCCACCAAACTCGCAGAGTTTAAAGGGGTGGTTCCGGTTGAGTTGCCCGATGGCTTAAATGCGACATTACGTGATTATCAAAAACAAGGTTTTGACTGGTTGTGTTTTCTTAAAGAATATCAACTGGGTGGTATTTTAGCCGATGACATGGGCCTGGGTAAAACCGTTCAAGCGTTGGCATTTTTACTCAAAGCCAAGCAAGACGCTACCGAGCATCGTACTAGTTTAATTGTCTGTCCTACCAGCTTAGTGGGTAACTGGTTAAAAGAAGCCAATAAGTTTGCTCCGTCGCTGAATGTAGTGGTTATCCACGGTAATAAACGTCAGCCCTTATTAGATCAAATAAACCAGTTTGATGTGGTTGTGACAACCTATCCACTAATGTTACGTGATGAAGCTATTTACTGTGAGTATGTGTTTGAGCATATTATTTTGGATGAAGCACAACAAATTAAAAATGCTCAAGCAAAAGTCACTCAGGTGATTAAAACCCTTAGGGGTAGATTCCGCTTATGTTTATCCGGTACACCGCTTGAAAACCATTTAGGCGAATTAAAATCATTGATGGATTTTTGCTTGCCAGGTTTATTAGGCCAGCATACCTACTTTAATAAACAGTTCCGCGGTCCGATTGAGAAGCAAGCTGATGTTGAAAAGTCGCAGTTACTGAGTCAGCGTATTGCTCCCTTTATGCTGCGCCGCACTAAAAAAGAAGTGGTGTCAGAATTACCTGAAAAAACCGTGATTATTCAAACTCTGGAACTTGAACGAGATCAACGTAATTTGTACGAGTCTATCCGCTTAGTGATGGAGAAGAAATTGCGTGAATTATTTGCCAAAAAAGGGGTATCGAGTAGTCATATTGAGTTTTTAGATGCATTGTTGAAGTTGCGTCAAGCCTGTTGCGACCCGCGTTTAGTGAAGCTTGAACAAGCTCAACAAGTTAAAGACAACGCTAAAATGACTTGGTTAATTCAAAACCTGCCTGAAATGATTGAAGAAGGTCGTAAAATTCTTATCTTCAGCCAATTTACCGGCATGTTAGCCTTGATTGAAGATGAGCTAAAACGCTTAACGATTAGCTACAGTAAATTAACCGGGCAAACTCGAGACCGTCAAACTCAGATTGATGCGTTTCAAGAGGGGGATAATTCGGTGTTTTTGATCAGTTTAAAAGCGGGTGGTACTGGGCTTAATTTAACCGCTGCTGATACCGTGATCCACTTTGATCCTTGGTGGAATCCTGCAGCAGAGCGACAAGCAACGGATCGTGCTCACCGTATTGGCCAGTTAAACCCTGTGTTTGTTTATAAACTCATTGCCCAAGGCACCGTTGAAGAGAAGATTCAAGAAATGCAGCAGCACAAACAAGGTTTGGCTGACAGTATTTTATCCGATGGTACTCAAGGTCCATGGCAGGGCAGTGCAAACGATTTATTAGCACTGTTGAGTTAATGAACCGAAAACTTACTCACTTGAGCTAGCGTGTCAATTTGCGAAACTCAAATGAGTGAGATGTTATCTATTACGCTAGATTGGCTGGATAAACATGTTTTTGATAGACTTTGGCTCGATAACCAAGCAATCGATAAACATGGTCCCGAAAATGGAGATGAACCTTGGCTGCAGTGTACTTTAAACGTGGTTCATCAGCGCCAAGACCGCGGCGCTCATCTCGTGCCACGCCAGTCTTGCATACAGTCTTTTTTGAACAGGTATTTGCCGAGCTTCGGCTTAATCCTGATAAAATTGCCATTGTTAGGAGTAATATCGCTGAATTTCAAGCTCAGCCATATTTGAAGAAAGGTCTGCACACTGCAATTGATCGGTTACTGTTGGTGTTTGAAGATGATAATGACATTGAACTGCTGTATCGCCAGGTAATGAGTGATGACATTGGTCAGCGGGTAAGACGCTACCCACTGATTTTTAAAGGTATAATTTCAACTCATTCAAATACGGTATAAGTTAATTGGGCTAGATGACGAATCGATTTTTTCGACTCAAGTGTTACGAATCAAATGTTTATAATAGAGTTGAACATTTCGAATCGGATGTTACTGATCGAGTATTAGCAATCGAGTATTAGCAATCAAGTGCTACGTTACACCATCACGCGTGTTGCAAACTCACTTGGTCCCGCCAAAATAGCCCGGCCTACTGCCACTAAATCGACTTGCTTAGTCGCTAAAATGGTTTCGATGTAATCAATGCTTTCAATACCGCCAACACCAATGACTGCAGCGGTGGTTGTGCCTGTCAGCGGTGCTGCATCTTCAACTAAAAAGCCTTCGCCGCGTTTGTCTTTAGGACGATTCCAGCCACCAATGCCTGATGATACGTTAAGTATTTCAACACCCGCATCAACTAACCATTGGCTCATTTGGCCCATATCGTCATGGGATAAACCACTGGGATAACCGTCTTGCCCGGGAATGCGTGTCATCACTGCTAATCTTGGTGCCGCTTGTTTTATTTTACTGACCATTTCGAGCAATATTCTAGCGCGATTTTTAAGGCTGCCACCGTATTGGTCCTGACGTTGATTAGTGAGCGGAGATAACCACTGATTAATACCGTAACCGTGAGCGCAATGCAGCTCTACTAAATCAAATCCTGCTTTGTCAGCACGAATGGCGGCATTCACAAAGTCTTGCTGCCATTGATTAATATCATCCAACGTCATGGCTCTAGGTGTGGGTAATACACGGTCATATGCTGGCACTGTAATGCCTGACGGCCCCATAATGTCAGTGCTAATGCCTGCGCTGTCTTTGCCGCCACAATGAGTTATTTGTAAGCCTGTTTTTACCCCTGCTTTATGTAGCGTCGCTGCAATTTGGCTTAAACCGGGTAAGCAAGCATCATCATGCGCCCCAAGTTGGTTTGACTCACTGCGTCCGGCCAAATTTACATGGCTGTATTCCACCATCACCAATCCTGCGCCTGACTGGGCTAAATTATGGTAATGATTTAGGGTGGCATCCGTTGCTAAACCATTTAAATCTGCGGTTTGTGACGCCATAGGCGGTACGACTAAACGGTTTTTAAAGGTCAGTCCGTTTGTGAGTGTGAGTGGGGTAAAGCGTAACGCGGTCATTGCAACATCCTATATATTTATGGCTATCAATATGCCAGCAATCAACATAATACTGCCTGCAGTACGATTCATTATCGTTGCCGCTTTAGGGGAGGTAAATACCTGTTTTGCACTTGATGCCAAATAAGCATAAGTGAGATTAACGGAACCAAAAGCCAAGGTGGCAGTGGCGAGTATAATCATCACATCGGTAAGGTCTACATGGGCCATTGGCACAAAAGCAGGAAAAAAGCTGACGTAAAATATCAATGCTTTTGGGTTGCCCACGGCAATAAGCAGGCCCGTGATTAAATTTTTAAATTGGCTCACTTTAGGTATCGTTGCTAATTGAACGCCTTTAGCCGTTGAACGCAACATACTGAAACCTAACCAGCATAAATAAAGCGCACTGGCGTACTTTATCAGCTCGAAAGCAGGGCCCATGGCATTGGCAATAGCAGCCAAACCGAACAAGGCTAATAGAATGTAAACAAAGTCTCCCATCAGCACGCCAAGGGTAATAAAAGCGCCATGCTTAAACCCATTTGAAAATGATCTCGATACTACGGCAAACACAGCCGGACCCGGCAGTATCGCCAAAATTAACATAGTGAAAAATAATGCAATAACTTGCTGTAATATCATTAAATATGAACTCGGGTTTATGGGTAAAATACGTGGGGTATAATCGATTAGCTAACTCACCCATTTTGCTCATCGATTTTGCGAGAGTATATCGTATTTTCATAGCGTTAATGTATTGGTCTATCGTAAGCAGTCGTTTCAGGTTATTGAATTGTGTTTATCGATGATTTGGTGATAATCACGGTGTGTTAGTACGCTATTAAGTGATTTATTTTATAGGTGTTATTTTAAAATTATGTTGAAAATTATTTTGCTAACGCATTCACGAGAAATGGGTCGTGCTAATAATACAGGCCAATTAGTCAAACACGTTTTAGGCGATAGCGCGCGGGTGGTTGAGTGGCACCGTAAACAACCCGACGCTGAATTATTGACTGCAATTGAAGCGGGTCTTGTTGGGTTGGTATTTCCTAAAGATGATGAAAATATTTCTGAAAATGTATGCGAGATACCTAAAAGTCTATTATATTTAGTGCTTATCGATGCCACTTGGCAAGAAGCGCGCAAGATGTATAACCAAAGCCCTTACCTAAAAGCCTTGCCTAAAGTGTCATTAGTTGATGCGCCAAAGTCGATATATCCACTAAGGAGAAACCAAATTGAAGGAGGATTATGTACGGCAGAATGTGTAATACATTTATTGACTGAGTCAGAAAACGTAATCGAAGCACAACAGCTAAGTCAGTTATTGATGACATTTATTGGCAGTGAGGCCAATGTTTTTACAGGGAATAAGCGTTAGCCAATATAGATTGAAACATTTGTTGTTTAACCTCGAATAATAAAAAGCACCCACATTATAATAATTACCGGAGGTTAATATGTTTAGCACCATTCGGGCTAAATTCTCACTAATATTCATCATATTTGCAGTCGCTATAGCCTTTATTGCCATTACGAATGCCACTCAAAGCCAAAATCAACTAGACCAGATTCATGAACTTAGTCGTCAATTTAATCCAGCTATCTCTAGCATTATCAATGGCGATCGCGATTTATATCAAGCTCATTTAAGCGAAGTTATTCTGCTTGATGGTGCGCTAACTGCTCAACAACGAGATGATCAAATAAGTAATTGGCAGGAGAATGCTGATCAAGCTAAGCAGCGCGTTGCCGACTTCAACAGTCATTTAGACAATTACCCAGAAGTGCTCAGTGCACTTAACGGTTTTGATACTCAATATCAGAAATGGTTTACGGCCTCTACCTCGGTCATCAATGCTGTTAAGACTGGCGATTATGCAACAGCGAAGCAACGTTATAAAGATACATCTTTAATTGAGTTTGCAAGGTTGCGTGATATTTTTAATGCGGCGGGTGAGCGTGCCGATGAGCAGGTAAAGCTAATCGACCTAAATAATACTCAAACATCAAAAAGCCACATGACAATATTATTTAGTGTGTCTGGTATTTTGATTGTTTTGATCATCTTTTTGGCTTACTACGGTCCTAAAATTGTGGTGGATAGAATTAAGGATGTTACCGACCGTATTACCGATATAGGCAAAGGTGATGGCGATTTAACCCGTAGATTAATCATAAAGCAACATGATGAAATAGGTGAACTAGCAGCAGCATTTAATCATTTTGTCGATCATTTGCAGCAAATGATCATCGCCATTGATAAACAGTCTAATGATGTGAATAGTTGTATTGAGCAATTAGCGAGTAATGCCGGTGTTGCCAGCCAAATCAGCCAAGAGCAGCATTATTCAGTTGATAGTATTGTCACAGCGGTGAATCAAATGAGCTCCGCTGTTCGTGAAGTGGCTAAAAATGCATTAGATACAGCTTCTGAGATTAATAATGTAAATGACCAGACGGTTGAAGGTAAACGTATTTTGTCGTTGTCAGTCGATAATATTCAACAACTGTCGACGTCTGTTCAAAATGCGGTGGTGGCTATTCAAGCCTTGTCGACCAATTCATCGCAAATTGCGTCAGTTCTTGATGTTATCCGTGGTATTGCAGAGCAAACTAACTTGCTTGCATTGAATGCTGCAATTGAGGCGGCTCGAGCGGGTGAACAAGGGCGCGGTTTTGCGGTTGTTGCTGA
Source organism: Shewanella sp. SG41-4 (assembly GCF_014164505.1). Lineage (GTDB taxonomy): Bacteria > Pseudomonadota > Gammaproteobacteria > Enterobacterales > Shewanellaceae > Shewanella. The sequence continues at coordinate 22,863 of NZ_JACJFI010000009.1, forward strand.
CGAGGTAAGAACCTTGGCCAGCCGAACTGAGCGGTCAATTCAAGATATTCAGAATATGATTGAAAAACTTCAGGATGGTGTTAAAGATGCTGTTCATACCATTGAAGCGGGTGCAAATTTAACTGCTACGACGGTTGAATTGTCATCGCAAACACAAACATCACTGGACTTAATTCTGCAAGCCACGGCTAATGTGATTGACATGTCAACACAAACTGCAGCAGCAACGGAGCAACAAACTCATGTTACCGAAGAGATTAATCGTAATTTGACAGAGTTGTCTGACAAAACCCGTCATTGCAATGATGTGATTGCTGAAAACCAACAAATTGCCAAGAAAACCGCTTCTGTGTGTAAGTCATTGCGCTCTGAGGTGGTTCGATTTAAGGTTGTTTAATATAGGATTGAACTGATAATTTAACGCAATAAAAATGGCTTAATGTTTATCACATTAAGCCATTTTATTTGGTGTTTTTTAAGTACTAGCTTCTATTTCACTGAGAGATAGTTAAAGCGTTTACGCAAACGAATGTCGGCAACCGATGCGCCAATCATCACTTCAAATTGGCCAGACTCGGCTAACCAGCTATTGGTATTAACGTCCCAAAACGATAAGTCGCGTTGGGTTAGCGTAAAGCTAGCAGTTTTGGTTTCACCCGCTTTTAACCATAACTTTTCAAAGCCTTTTAGCTCTTTTGCGGGACGCGGTACGCTGGCTTTTACATCGTGTAAATACAACTGGGCGACTTCTGCACCATCGACTTTACTGGTGTTGGTAATATCAACCTTGGCTGTAATGGTGTCATCGTCGGCAATATTTGTGCTTGAAAGACGAATGTTGCTGTAATCAAATTTGCTGTACGACAAACCATGGCCAAAGGCAAATAATGGCGCAATATTTTGTTGTTCAAACCAGCGATAACCAATAAATACCCCTTCGCTATAAAGTGATTCAGTGGCGTTGTAATCGTTTAACGCGATAGGCGCGGTGTCAGTAAGTTTTCTCGGTAAGGTGATGGGCATTTTACCGCTAGGGTTTTGATTGCCTAATAACATATCTGCGTAAGCATTGCCGGCTTCCATACCGCCATACCAGCCCCACACTACTGCTTTAGCGTTATCTGCCCACGGCATTTCTACCGCAGAGCCGCCAATCATAAACACCACTGTATTTGGATTCGCTTTGAGCAGTTTGGCGATGACCTCATCTTGCTGGCCTGGCAATACCATGTCAGGTCTGTCGATAGACTCGCGGTCATCGGCATGACTTAAGCCACCAAAGTAGATAACTGCATCGGCTTTCTTGGCTGCGGCTAAATACTCTTGTTCGGTATTGTACAAACTGTTGGGCGTCTCCCAGCCTAAGGTGGCTTGCTTGTCGCCTTGGTAACGTAAACTCACCGCGTAAGTCTCACCAGCAGTTAACGTCATCGCTTTATTGATAACATGTCCTTGGTCTGCTTGGGTGGTAGTAATTAGCGGTTTATCGTTAATGTACAATGCTACTTGGCCGTCAGCTTTTATGTTAAAACTATGGCTGCCCGTTTCAAGAGGTTTGATGTTGGCTTTAATGTCGACAAACTGTTTTTGGCCTTTGGCATTAAATTGCGGATCGGCTGTCCATGACTCACTGGCGAGCTGGGTCATCTTGTTGTCATTGTAATAATTAATTTGCCACGATGGCGTGCCAGTCCAATGACGTGTGGTTAAATAGTCATTGGGTATTGGCATAAATTGGCTGCTGGCTGGACGCATTAGTTGAATGTCGACCTTGTCACCCAGCTTGGCTTTTAAACCGGCTAATGGGCTGATTTCATAGAGTGCTTTAACTTCTGATGATCCGCCACCAAATCCATGGCGTTTATCGGCATTAGGGCCAAGTACCAAGACATGTTTAAGTTTGTCAGCATATAGCGGTAATACCTTGTTATCATTTTTGAGTAATACAATGCCATTTGCAGCCAGTGTGCGGGCATCATCACGGTGAGCTTGAGTGTTACGCTCGCCGGATAAACGGTGTTTATCCATCATGCCGATGCTGAGTTGCACCCGTAAAATACGGCGGACTTTATCATCAAGTACTGATACTGGTACTTTGCCAGCGTTAAGCATCTCGAGTAGCGGTTTTGCCATAAAGTAATCGTCAAAATCAGCGACATCTGTGCCCATTTCAATATCAAGGCCGTTCATGGCGGCATCATAAGTGTTGATGTCGACGTTCCAGTCGGTAAGTAACACCCCTTGAAAGCCCCATTCGCCTTTTAAGATAGTATTGACTAAGTGCTCGCTCTGATTGGCGTTAGTGCCTCTAAATTCGTTATAGGCGCCCATGATGGCATGTACGTTGGCTTGTTTTACCGCTGCTTCAAACGCTGGTAAATACACTTCACGCAAGGTGCGCTCATCAGGTTTTGCATTGACTTTTGTGCGGTTGAGTTCTTGGGTATTAAGGGCATAATGCTTTACGGTGGCGCCGACATCATTGGCCTGAATCGCTTTGATTTCGGGCACCACTAAACTCGCCGCTAAAAATGGGTCTTCACCCATGTATTCAAAGTTACGCCCGTATAACGGTAGGCGCGCGAGGTTTACACCAGGGCCCAAAATAAGATCTTTATTGCGATGACGTGCTTCGGCGCCAAGCACATTGCCGTGCAGCGTGGCCATGTTGAGATCCCAACTGGCGGCGATTGCGGTTAACGGCGGTAAATAGGTCGAGTAATCGTTAGTCCATCCTGCGGGAGCCCATGAGTTGCGATCGATTTCGTAGCGCACACCGTGTGGGCCGTCTGACATCCACATTTCATGTATGCCTAAGCGCTCAATAGCAGGTATATGAAACTTGCCCGCGGCATGAACTAAAGACACTTTTTCCTCTAAGGTTAATTGAGGCAATAAGCGGTTAATGTCATCTTCGACTTGGCTGGTTCGATCGCCAATACGCAGCTTTTCATTATCTGGTAACACCGTTAATGCATGTAAGGTTTGTGGGGTAATCGTTGGGTGTGCCGCCAGTGCAGCGTGGCTGAAACCTAGGCATATAAGTGATGAAACACATGCTGTAAGCGCTTTCTTTTTATGATTTGACGAGATGTTGCCGTGCTGTGGCTTAGCCATAACGAGGTCCCTGTGTTATTTGAAATTGATAAAGATATTCGCAGTAAGTCGTCCTGTTTTAGGACTGCTATCGATGTCGGTTGCTGGGTTGACTAACGTCGAGTGGAGTAGGTTACCGGGATAAATGACTAAGCGGTTTGGCCGATATTGAACCTGATGATAAAGGGTGTAGTGATCATTACTATCGACCACATAATCAGGCATCAGCGCTTGTTGTGCATCGACAACCGGCTGTGCCTGATTAAAGTAATGGTCAATGTTGTGTGGTGTTATCTGTTCATATTGCGTGGCGTTATGGCGAAAAAATCCAGTATCCCCATGAGCACCATCATTGAGATAGTGCAGAATCGCAAAATAGTGCGGCTCTGGGGTGTCAAAGTGTGGCATGCATTGCAGCGGCAATAAACGTTTTGCAGGCTTGTCGATAACCGAAAACACGCATTGTTGGGGCTTTAAGCGTAACGAGTGTGACACCTTGTAGGTATCGTATATTAACTGGTATACCGCATTAATCACGTCGATTACATATTGCTTGGGCAGCGGTGCGCGCTGCCCTGGATAGTATGAACCTTGGTCTTGATTAAATTGACTATCATCTATCGCAATATCAATTAGCTGCGACAGATCTTCGCTAAACTCATCAATGATAATCACCGGGATTTGCTGTTGGCCAATAAATTCAATGTGGGGCGTAAATGGCCCCACATTGATAATACTCTTGCTTGATAGAGTAATCTTGCTTGATATCGTTCGGTTGTTTGATGAGTCGGTTGTCATGCTACAACCTTACATGCTGGTTGATTTACAGTAATGCTGCACAAAATCATGGTGTGCTGGCAAGGTATCTACTTTACGTTTTACCGTTGCTTTAATGCTGTTTAAAAAGCTGGTTAATTCCGCTTCGTCCATCATGTCGACAATAGGATGATATTCTTTCGGCATTAAGCCTTGGCCCATCATCACTTGTATCCACGAGCTTTCGCCAAACAATTCATTGCCGTATTTATAGACTTTGCCTGATTGACTGAACATGTCTATACGATGTTGTAATGAGGCTGGAATCGGCATGTTTTTACAGTAACGCCAAAAACGACTGTCTTCGCGATCGGTGACTTTATAATGCAAAATAATAAAGTCGCGAATGTTATCCATTTCAACTTTCGTTTGCTGGTTGAATTCAGCAATATCGGCATCAATAATGCCGTGCGACGGAAACAGTTGTAATAGGCGCACTATGCTGCGTTGGATCATGTGAATGCTGGTGGATTCTAGTGGTTCTAAAAAGCCTGCAGATAAGCCCACTGCGACACAATTTTTGTTCCAATGTTGACGACGAGTACCGGTTTTAAACTTAATTACACGAGGTTTATTAATCGGTGCGCCTTCAATGTTATTGAGCAATAACTCGGTCGCATCAGCATCAGAAATGTATTTACTGCAAAACACTAAACCATTGCCGGTGCGAGTTTGCAGCGGTATACGCCATTGCCAACCTGATTCGCGGGCAATCGATCGAGTGTAAGGAATAGGTTTTTGTACCGCTTCGGTTTGTACTGCAATGGCACTGTCGCACGGTAACCAGTGGCTCCAATCTTCAAAGCCAGTGTTTAAGGTTTGCTCAATAAGCAATGCCTTAAATCCAGTACAATCGATAAATAAATCGCCTTCAATTAACTCGCCATTTTCAAGCTTTAACGCGCGGATATTACCCGTGTCGTCGTGTTGCAGTACATCGGCAATTTTACCTTCAATTCGGGTCATACCATGTTGTTCGGCAAACTTACGCAAAAACTTAGCGTAAAGGCTCGCATCCATATGGTAAGCATGGTTGTAATCTTGGTTAGGAAGCACGGCAAATCGGCCTTGGCGAGCAGCTAAATGCTCGGTGCAATAGTCGCCAATGTCACTTACTAGGCCTTGTTGCTTACCCTTAAGCCAAAAGTGTTGAAAGCCACAAGCCCAGCAGTCTTTACCTAAAAAACCAAATGAATGCAGGTAGTCTTTGTTAACGTCATGCCAGTTTTCAAACTGGATACCGAGTTTAAAGGTGGCATTGGTGGCCGCCATAACATCTTGTTCTTTTAAGCCCAGTAAACGATGGAAAATATGCAAAGTTGGAATGGTTGCTTCACCGACACCAACAGTACCAATTTCATCAGATTCTACTAATACAATTTCAAGATTTTTGCCCAACAGTTTGCTAAAGGCGGCTGCGGCCATCCAACCTGCGGTTCCACCACCGGCAATGACAACTTTTTTGATTGATTTATTCATCTTGGGCATCCTGTTTGGCTTGATATCTTGCTGTGTTCAGCATTATCGTTTTAATTTATTGATTAAGTCTGCGCGTATTTTGCGGGCCGTTAATTCGTCTAATGGCTTAGTTTGCATGCCTTTCACATTGTCGGGAATATGACTGTCATCGACATCGTCATGATCGAAAATGTAGTGTTCGAATATCGATTTCCATGCTTGGCGCTGAGCTTTAGGCAGAGAGCGTAAGCTTAATATGCTGTGCAATAAGGCATTGTTAGGTCGGCCTAAAAAGCCAGGAGTATCGCGCCACCAGTGGGTAATGAGTACGTTAAAGTCATCGACGCCGCGAACATGGTGCCACCACATGCTGGGAATAAATAATACATCACCAGGGCTTAGCTCTGCTGTTAGGCTGGCGTCTAATGCCTGCTGAAAACGCGGGAAACGTTCAAAGTCGGGGTTCGCCATATCAACGAGACTGATGTCTTGTCCACCGGGTGCCAGTTCCATTGGGCCAACATACAAATTACTAATTTGTTCGGGTGGAAATAGGGTAAAAGTGCGTTTTCCGACCACGTTACACGCTAGGTTTAGCGGAAAGTCATAATGAGCAGCCACCTTGGTTTGATTGCCCAACCAAATGCTGGTTAAAGGTTGCATGGGCGCTAAATCTAAACTGTTTTGGGCCCCTAAACCGGGTAAACATTGGTGAATGTCGGTCGAGCCCATGTACATTCCGGCAGGCATGTCTTTAATCATTTCTTGGCTTAATCGGTCAAGCAGTTGATTAAAGTCCAATCGGCCAGCTTGATAATTAAAACCATCAAGTTGTTCATTGTAAAACACTCTACCGTGTTGTTCTGGCGGGACATAATATGCGGTAACAGGCATGCCTTGATAAAACTGGCGCAGGTAAGTCATTGCGCTTTGTGTAGACTCTAATCCTGCTTGGACTAACGGCCAATGGCGACACAATCCCTTAAATACCATCGGTTTGTCGGCATCACGGATTAAGTCGATGACGCTCTCTAATGTACATTCATTGATGTGTTCGACGTGCTGAGTCTGGGCCGCTGTCATCACTATTAACCTTGAGCATTCTTGAGGTTAAGTAAGTCTCGTACATTGCTTTGCGAGGCTAATGTCATGTAAATGGCTTGCAAGTAACCTTGCTGGTGCAGCTTTGCTAATGCGTCAGCAGACAACCCGGCTAAGGTTTCTTCATTGATGGTATAAAAACCGATCATCTGATTTTTTTGGCCGTTGTCTAACTCAATATCTAAAGTGAAGGATTCCAGCAATTGATGTTCAATCAAGGCATCGACAAAGCGTTGACCATCTTGTAAACCATGATGGATGACCTCGAGAATTTCGCCGACTTCATCGAGTAATGGGGTGTTACCACCGTAAGGTAAAAACAAGGCTTCCCCCTCGGTTTCGCTGACTCTAGGGTGGTCTAAGTCCACATGAATAACGCGTTGCTGACGCTCTACACCGTCTTCTAGTACGGTTTGTTGGCCAATTAGAAAAGGTTGGCGACGCACAGTAAGCGGCACGTATGATGCGCTCCAACCTTGATCGCTTAAAAACACGTTATCATTTTGCTGAAAACCAAAAAGTGCCACCGCATAAAACTGACCTGTGGCAGTATCTTTATGAAAAAAGATTGGATAATGAGCTTGTACACTGCGAAACTCTTGCGGAAATGTCACGCTATACCAAAGGTTATCGCCAAGTGCTGCAGAGCGATGAGTCATCACTTTTAAGTCTTTATGTTCAATGCTGTTTAGTAATACATGTTGGCTCATTTTAATGTCCTATCTTGTTCGTTCAAATACGTCGTATTTTTATGATGATGGTACGTGAATATTTTCTGTATTTTTGTATGTAATCTTGTCTGTTATCGCATTTTCGCTGCTTGTTGCCGTTATCTATGCCATCTATCACAGCTTAGGGAAACCATACTGCGCCACTTTATCGAGTAAGGTGCGATTACTCGGCAGATTTTTAGCAAGAACTTGAGTGCGCTGTTGATTGTCATTAAACAGTCGCTGTGCCAATTGTTGCATAGACGGCTTTACATGAGTGGGTAATTGGGTGTTAAAACCCATGCCATAAAGTACATATTGAAAACTGGCCGCCGGAAATAGTGCTTCTTTATAACTAATATCATGTTGGCTTGGTGTTTGATAACGCCATAATTCCAGCATGGCTTGTAAGCTGTCGGGAATAGAGTTGGGATCGCGATGGTCACGCCAATAGTCATCCACTTCACGTTGGCTTATTACATAATGCAGCTTTAAAAAGTCGATAATCTGTTGCCAGTGTAGTTGGTAGCGCTCGTTGACTCGCGCAGCAATAGTGTCCATCACCATACGGTTTGGTGGTAATTGTTGGGCTAAGGTCGATGCAGTCCATTCGATTAATGCCAAAGCCGACGCTTCTAGTGGTTCAATAAACCCTGCTGCCATTCCGATAGCGATACAGTTATTTTGCCAGCATTTAGCCCGATATCCAGGGTTAATAGTGAGTTGTCTCGGTTCAAGTTTGTCAGCTGCAGCGCCATCAACACCTAGGTAATTAAACAGCGTTTGCTGGGCATCAGCAACATTGGTGTGGCTTGATGAATAAACATAACCCACGCCTTTGCGTGTCGGCAGGCCAATATCCCAAATCCAACCATTTGATTGAGCTGTTGAGTGTGTGCAAGACGCGATAGGAGTATTAACATCAGAATAGGGGACTTGTATCGCCAGAGCACGGTCGTTAAACAGCACCGATTTTTGACATAAAAAGGGCACTTGCAAATGCTCACCTAACAGCAGTGATTTTGCACCAGTGCAGTCAATAAATAACTGGCCACTAATTTCGCCATTCTGCTTGGTAATGAGTTTGTCGATGTCACCATGTTGGTTATTAATAATTTGGCTGACATGATCGCGAATATGGGTGACGCCGAGTTTTTGAGTACAATGTTCGGTGAGTAACTGACTAAACTTTGCGGCATTAAGGTGATAGCCGTAATTATTTTGGAAATGATACTGGGCAGTGGCAATGCTTTTTGGGGCTAAACCCTGCTGAGTTAATACTTGCTGGCTGCTGACGGCTTCGGCAAAACTGACTTGTTCAGCATGAGGCAACCAATATGGGCATAAGTCGAGTTCTTGGTGGCCGTGCGGCAAACTAAATGGATGTAAATAACTGTCTGCGACGTTGCTTTGTGGGTCTGTGCACCAATTAATAAATCGTGACCCTTGTTTAAAACTGGCATCACATTGGCGAATAAAATCGTTTTCATCGATACCCATTTTACTCAGGGTTGAGCGCATAGAAGGCCAAGTGCCTTCACCTACGCCAATGGTGGCGACATCGGGTGATTCGATTAAGGTAATATTGAGTTTGGGAGAGTGAGCTAAAACACCGTTATCAACATTATGTTCAGCGGCCAACAAACCAGCAGTTATCCAACCAGCGGTGCCGCCTCCAACGATGACTATTTCGGTTATTGGTTTTTGCATCATCTTTACCTACGCTTTTGGCGTGATTATTATTTTTATTCTGATGAATCTAAAAATCTGATTGCTTAAAGAACGCGTTAGCTAGCATTCAATAAAATGTAAGCACATTCAAGTAATAGTTTTTTTATATTTTTGCGTTCATGGCTTCAAACAGCTAGGCGCAAAAAAAAGTAACGTCCTTGTTACTCAATATGTTGCAATAAAAGGAGGTGACAAACGCTGGCACCTCAACGACCTGAAAGGGAACTTGAGTGAATTCCGTCTAACACTGGGGTATTAGCCGAAATATCACTCAATAACTATTGCATTACACTATAGGCTAGAAAGTATAGCGGGCACCTAAACTATAACGAGCGCCAGTTTCGGTTAGGTTTAACACTTGCTCGTTAGCCAAACCGTGTACACGGGTATACTCTTCAGTAATATTAAGTCCTTCGAAAAACACTGTTAAGCCTTCAACTTGCTCGATGTCATAACTGACTGACAAATCGATTTGCGAGTAAGCTTCAGTGTATTGTGGGAATATTCCAGTACCTTGATTTGTGGCACTTAAGAACTCATCACGCCAGTTATAAGCCACACGCGCTTGGAAGCCATAGTTTTCGTATACTAATACAGCGTTAGCGGTATCACTGATACCGACTAGTGCTAAATCACTGTTAACTAAAGTGTAGTTGGCTATTACACCCACTCCACTTTCGCCGAAGAAGTGTTGAGCAGCAAATTCCCAACCATCAATCACTGAGCTTTCAGAGCTATTTAATGGTGTATTAATATTAAAGTTTAATAACTCATCATTGTTAGCTGCACTGCCGCTAATGATTTGGTTGGTAGCATCTACAGCAGCATTGTCAGCATAATTTGCGAAAATATAATCACGAACTGCGCCTGCTTCGGTTGTACCCGTTGCGGCTACAGCAGCTTTGTATAAATCGCCAGATGCTGGGTTATAAATACCGTTGGTAGTTTTAACTGCTTCGTTACTAATAAAGTTTTGCGTGTCTTTACGGAAGTACCCTACAGACACATAGCTTGATGGCGCATAGTACCATTCAGCCGAGAAGTCGATATTTTCAGATTCTAGCGGCAATAATGTAGGATTACCCGCAGAACCACCACCGTTAGTACGGTTGGCAAGCGTCGCTAATACCGTACCACCTTGGATGTCAGTGTAATTAGGGCGACCTATAGTTTCACTGTATGCAGCACGTAGCATGACATCTTCTATTACTTCAATATTGAAGTTGAAACTTGGAAGTAAGTAGTCATAGTCACCGGTTTTGGTTTCAAATACTTGCTCACCAGTAGCAGATAATAAAATCTCTGTTTCAGCAATCCAATCAGCACCATCGTAACCGGCAACGGCTGCGGTTGAGGTTACATCAGTTTGCTCATAACGCAGTCCGAAATGCACGTCATATGGCATGCCTGAAATTTCGTTATCATAGTTGTACTGTACATAAACGGCTTGTGATTCTTCTTCAGTATAACGGTCCGTTTCAGCTGCATAATTGGTTGAAGGGCAGAAGCCATTACCACAATCACCGTTTACAGCAGAGGCATAGTTTGCTGCTGCAAAGTCACGTACTGACGCAAAGTCCCACATAAAAATGGTGTCTAAAACATCAAAGTTGCCATCAGCAAGCGAGAAGTCACCGCCATTTGCATCAAATTTGTCTTGGATGGTATCTGCTGGGAACCATGCATCGTCAAAGTCACCGGCTGAACCGACTCCACCCCAATCGTTACGCTGAACATTGACGCTTTGCGAGTGGTTGTTAACGTTAGTTAGCGCAACACCAAAGTCAATGCTGCCAGCATCTTCAAAGATATATTCGCCATCAAACTGATACTGATCAATTTCAGATTTGTTACGCGCATTGGTAAATACTGAACCTGTAAGCATCATATCTGCAGGTGTAACGGCATTGCCACCACCAACAGCAAGTACAGGTAAGTCACCGCTAAAATCAGTTGCCGCGCTAGTACGCACAAAGGCTGCAGTACTAAGGTTGTTGCTTGAGCCGTAAAGATTATTTGGTTTGTTTTCTGCAACTGAGTTGTGAGCATCAAACGTTAGCTTTAAGTTATCTGTTGCTTGCCACTCAATGTTAAAACCTAAAGAACCACTTTCGTTACGTACGCCATAATCGCCCGCAGCCATGGACAAATCAGCAGGTGAACCATAGGTTTCAGAGTAAATGAGTGGCGATGCATATGGACCATCAGACCATACGTTTTCAGACGGTACGAAGTTAAACCATGCTGATACGTCATTCGATTGAGTGTCAATATCGTTACGCATGTAAGTGTAATCTAAGCTTGTGACTACGCTATCAACTGGGCTGTACTGTAAGACTAATTGACCGTTAGTACGAGTACGTTGTTGTTCTTCAAAGCGATAAACTGTGGTTTGTGGTACTGAGTAAAATTCATCATCGCCAGGACGGTTTACTTGGGTGCTGTCATTCGCGACGCCGCCCCATTCACTGTCGTTTGTTGCTGAGCCCGGGAATGTACGCCAACCTGTGCCGACTTGCGCTTGTTGGTTACCGCTTTCACGTTCTTGGTAACTAGCTGATAGCGAAATACCAAATTTATCATCAGCAAACGTGTTTGAGTATAAACCCGACAACTCAGGGGTAACTGAGCCATTATCTGTTGATTGATCATCAACCGCTTTTACACCAAAGGTGGCTTTTAAGCCCGGAGAGCTGAATGGTTTGTGCGTTAAGATATCAATAGTAGAACCAATACCACCAGTTGAATCAGAGGCCTGGCTAGTTTTGTGTACTTCAACACCGCTGATACTTTCAGAAGCGATGTTAGCAAAATCAAATGAGCGCGAACCGGTAGTCACAGGCATTTGACGACCATTGAGGGTGATCAAGTTGTAGTCTGGACCAAAACCACGTACTGATACTTTACTGCCTTCACCGTTTGAACGGTCAATTGATACACCAGTAATACGCTGTAACGATTCCGCTAAGTTGGTATCAGGAAACTTACCAATATCTTCAGCAGATATAGAGTCAACAACGCCATTTGATGAACGTTTCACATCCATTGATTTGATTAAGCTGCCACGAATACCAGTGACCTGTAACACTTCAATATTTTCTTCACTTGCTTCATCAGCAGCATAAACTGGTAGCATACTGCTAACACCAAGCACTAACGATAAACTGGTTGCGAGCTTAGTTTTTGTAAATTTTGTTGTTTTCATCTAGGAAATCCCCATTGACTAGATTTTACTTCTCTCAATATTGCGTGTAGGCGCAAATCGTTTTTTTAATTATCTATCCACGCGGTAATCATTATTTATAATTGCAGTGTTATAAAACATCTAATGTAAGCGCTTACATAAAACTAGTGTAAAATGTGACCGCAGTCAACAAAAACAAGTTCGAATTATTACATTTCATTAACGAATATGTAGATTTATTTATACTAAATATTTTTATCTATTGTTTTTAAACAATTTTAATTTGATAATTATTTTAGCTATAAAATGTAAGCGCTTTCTTTTTTGGGTTGAATTGTTACCAATTATATCTATGACTTATCTTATTATTAGGTTCGAAGAAGGTATGTTTACAGGCATTATCTTAGGGGCGGTAGCGTATTTGGGTGGCATGATTATCAATCAATAGGGTTAGCACTCGCGCCTTTGACTTCAACCCCATTACCATCATCGGCTTTAGCAGGTTCAATATAGATACCTTGCTAAAACGACAATGGTTTTGAAGGTTTTCATTGAATGTTAGATACGTTGGACTATTACATCGTCTGATTAACAGAGGCTCGGATAAGCGACTTGAACATGCCATTAATCGTCTAGCTTAGATAATCGGTACAAATTAAGGTAGGGGTAGGGAACGGAGTTTCACTTGAAGACTAGCGATTATTTTAGCGGTGAATATATGAGGGGTTTGGCTCTACGCACAAAGCGAATCACAAATGAAATGCTAACGGCTGCTGTATTTAGTTAATAGGTTAACAGTTACCGGATTAGCTAATCGTTACCAAATTAGTTAATCGTTACCAAATTAGTTAATCGCTACTGCATTATGATCCAATGTCGCAGCCAAATAACATGAACTCATAATGAAATTTGCACATATTATTTAGCTTGTACGTTCAGATGATTTACTCTTTCAGGTTAACCGCTTTGGCTGAATCACGAATAAATAATTCTGGTTGAAATGAGCGTTCAATTTCCACGTCTTTATTATTGTAAACTTGTTGAAGTACCCAACGGGCAGCCATTTTTCCCATCTCGTTAATAGGGTTACTAACGGTGGATAATTTTGGTGAAATATATTGCGGGAAAGGAATATTATCGTAGCCAATAAATGAAATATCTTCCGGTACCCGTAATCCATGTTCTAAACATACCGCAATAGCGCCAGAAGCCATTTGATCATTAGCACACACAACCGCGGTGATGGGTTTGTTTAATGACAACAAATATTCCATAGCATTACTCCCACCAAGCTCACGAAAGTCTCCTTCGTAGCAAAGTGTTTCATCAAACGGGACATTGTACTGCTGTAATGCTCTTTTATGACCTTTTAAGCGATCACGTACATCGAGCTTAAACAGTGGCCCCGAAATATATGCTATGTGTTTATGGCCCAGAGATAAAATGTGTTCGGTTGCCATGAAACCACCTTGTTCATTTTCAAGGTACACACAACGCTCTTTAATCGAATCGATATAGCGGTTAATAAACACCACCGGCGTTGAACCTTTGCTCAGCTCGATCAGGTAATCGTCTGATACCGCTTCAACATCCAAAATTAATGCATCACAGCCGCGACTCATTAAAAACTCAACCCCTTCTTTTTCTTGCTTCTCGTCGCTATGACCTGCAGCAATAATCACGTGCTTGTTAGCCGTTCGAAGTGCGGTTTCGATTTCTGTCATCATGGGACCGTAAAAAGGACCATCTAGCTGAGACACCAAAACCCCGACACTGTTTGAGCAGTTCGAGGCGAGTGACTGTGCAATAGTATTAGGTCGATAACCCAATGTTTTCATTGCATCGAGAACTTTTTGTTTGGTTTTATCACTGACTTTGGTGTTGTTATTCATGACTCTGGACACAGTCGCAAGAGACACACCAGCCATTACAGATACATCGTAAATAGTTGCCATATAATGAGTATTAAAAAGCCGTCTTGGAGCACATGGCTCCAAGACTAACATGCTTTTATTTTGCTTCTCTATTTAATTCTAAGTGAATGTGGTCCACTTTTTGATTATCTAAGGTGTACCAACGCATTACAAAAGCCACTACTAAAGAGCCAATGGCCGGATAAATGGTGAAGGATAATAATATTCCTTGCTGAGTATGTTCCGTTTGCATGATATCAGGCTGATAACCGTAACCGGCCAATAACCACCCAGCAGAAGCGCCACCAATAGCTACCCCAAGTTTGATAAAGAAAATCACTGAAGAATAAATCATTCCGGTGATGCGCACGCCATTTTTATATTGACCATAATCGACAACATCAGCCATTTTTGCCCACAGTAATGGGGTCGCCATATTGAAAGTGAAACCCCAGATAATAAACATTCCGAATGCGAGTACCACTTGATCGCTTGGTACAAAGTAACTCACGATACACATGGCTGCCGCGAGTAATTGTAAGGTGATATAAGCTTTGACCTTACAAAAACGTTTGGCCAAAGGTTCGGCTAATACGCAGCCAAGCATGTTGCCGAGCATTCCGAGCGTAATAAATAGGGTGATGGAGTCAGGCATGTTTAGGAAGTATTTAACGTAGTAAATCGCTAAACTGGTACGCAATACCATGCCTGATAATAAGCACACAGCCGCAATAGCTAGCACACGCCATTGATCATTTTTGAGCATGTCGGTGAAGTCTTTCTTAAAGCTAGACTGTTGATCTGCCGGCGGGTGTAAGCGTTCTTTAGTCCCCCAAAAACAGGCTAAAAACATCGCAACACCCAAAATGCTCATGGCAGTAATCGTCAATTGATAGCCTTTGGCTTGATCGCCTTCACCTAAAAACTCGACTAATGGCAGGGTTAAACCTGACACTAATAAGCCACCCAACATTGCAAATACAAAACGGTAAGATTGTACCGATACTCGCTCTTTAGGATCAGCTGTTAACACCCCACCTAATGCACAATAAGGGATGTTAATGGCGGTGTAGACCATCATGAGCGCAGTATAAGTGACGAAGGCATAGATCATTTTGCCGTCTTCAGATAAATCGGGAGTGGTAAAGGCTAATACACTGATAAAACCAAAGGGTAGGGCAAACCATAATAGATAGGGTCTAAATTTACCCCAACGGGTATTGGTTCTGTCTGCTAGCGCGCCCATCAATGGGTCTGTGATCGCATCAATTAAGCGTACAGCAAGAAACATGGTGCCGACAAATGCTGGCGAAATACCGAAAATGTCAGTATAGAAAAAGGTTAAAAACAGCATGACCGTTTGGAACACAATATTACTGGCGGTGTCCCCGAGCCCGTAAGCTATTTTTTCTCTGGTGCTTATCATACATGCCTCAATTATTGTTATTTGTTAAAATGATGCGACTGTTTGAATAGAACAAAGCCGTTTATACAACGGCTTTGTGCTGATTAACATATTATTTTCTTGCGTTAATAAAGTCTCTATATGCATAGGCGCTGGATTTTAAGGTGCGTTTTTGAGTTTCGTAGTCTACATAGACAATCCCAAAACGTTTTAAGTAGCCTTCAGCCCATTCAAAATTGTCCATTAAACTCCATGCAAAATAGCCGACAACATTAACACCTTGTTCAATGGCATTATTTACTGCATTTAAGTGGGCATTATAGTATTCGAGTCTGTCTTGATCATCCACTTTACCTTCTAGCAATTTATCGTCCATTGCTGCGCCGTTTTCGGTAATGTAGATCGGCGGTAAAGGATAAAGTGCATGCAGTGAAGTCAATAAATCGGTGAAGGATTGCGGGTAGATTTCCCAGCCGATATCGGTTTTAGGCTTGCCGACCATATCGATTTGGCTAAATCCATTAATTGGATCGGCTTTATAGACCGCTCGGGTGTAAAAGTTGATGCCTAAAAAATCGATAGGTTGAGCAATAATATCGAAGTCGCCTTGTTCAATAATGGGCATATCTTCAGCGGCAAAGTCATTAATAATATCAGGGTAGCAACGATCAAATAGTGGCTTAATGTACCATTGATTAAAGTACTGATCAGCTTTGCTTGCGGCTTCAACATCTGCGGCAGAATCTGTCGCGCTGTAACAAGGCGTAAAGTTAAGTACGATACCATTTTGGCTATTTGGGCTATTTTTTTGCAACACTTTCATGGCTAAACCATGAGCTAACAATAAATGATGCGCTGATTGACGACCAAACGCTTTTGTTGCTAACCCAGGTGCATGTACGCCAATTTCATAACCTAAATAAGAGCTGCAAAACGGTTCGTTAAAGGTGGCATAAGAATAGACTCTGTCGCCAAATGCTTGGGTTATTTTATCGGCATAGTCTGCAAACAAATAAGCTGTCTCGCGATTTAACCAACCACCATTATCTTCAATATGTTGTGGCAAATCCCAATGGTATAAAGTCACAAAGGTTTTAATGCCACGACGATTTAGTTCATCGAGTAAGTCGGTATAAAATGCCACACCTTGTGGATTGAGGCTGCCATCTTTGTGCATTACGCGTGGCCACGAAATCGATAAACGGTAAGCGTCAACACCTAGCGATTCAATTAGATCGACATCTTCACGCCATAATTTAACGTGCTCACATGCTTG